>CAMVHR010000002.1 GCA_947167345.1 uncultured Treponema sp. | reverse complement strand
CTCTTTTTCTATATTAGGCTATATTAGCCAATCCACAACTTTTGATTATAACTCCTGTAGACGAAGACATTGACGTAAACGTAAACGTCAAGCTCGGAAGCGTGCAGATGTTCATTGGAAGCAAGGTCATAAACATTGGTGAAGGCGAAAACAACATCACAATAGACCTGTCAAACACGCTTGAAGATACCATTCAAGTGCCATACTCCGAAGTAAACAACATAAAAACCATACTCTGCAAAAGTACTGCGGAAACTCCGACAATCATCCTGACAGGTAGTAATTCCGACATGTCAGCTGTAGTTTTTCAAATAAAAGAGGCATCTCTTGTTACAGGCAAGAAAGTAAACCTTAACCTGCTTAACACAACAAAGAAGTCTTACGATTTGTCAGAAATTGCCATATTCAATATTCACGAGGACTACCTGAATTCCGTACAGTTGCCAGAAGGCTCTTCTATTGAAGAAACAGGAGTCTTTGCAGAATGCATTACCTGTTCCAAGCCGACAATAAAGATTCCTTCAGGCTCTAATTACATTGAAGTCATGAAAGCAATTGCCGGCAATGCAAAGCTTACAAACATCACGCTTGACTACAACAATGCGGTTTTAGAAATACCAAGGCTTCAATATACGGATTCCGCAATACCAACAAACATAACCTCCATCCTTCTTACCGGGGTGCAGAAACTGGGACAGGATGCTTTTAAAGGATGGACAGGGCTTGCTGGCAAGACTGTGCGCATTCCTGCAAGCTTAACACATATAGGAAGTCATTCTTTTGATGTAAAGGCAGGAAACGACACAGGTGGCATACGTTTAAGTTATGAGCATACAACAGGATGGTCAACAAGCAATGGCTCTGCCCCTAGTGCAAATGCAATAAGAGACGCATCTTATACTTATACAGGTTCATAAGAAGAGTCTCCGAACATGCGTCGCAACTTCTTTTAAAGTTGCGGCATGATTTCTTAAGAAAATGTGTCGCAATTTCTTTTAAACTTACGACACGATTTCTTAAGTAATTACGCCGCAACTGTATAAGAAATTGAAACAAAAACCAATTGAATTGAAATATTTTACATTATCATATAGAATAAGCTCATTATGATATTTTCACCGGTAGAAATTGAACAGACTGTAAACATGTTTATGCGGCAGAAGCTTGACATCCGCTGCATTACTATGGGAATTTCACTTCTTGACTGTGCCGCAGAAGACAGCAAGGTTGCATGCCAGAAGATTTATGACAAAATCATGAAAAGGGCACAGAACCTTGTAAAAGTCGGGCAGGACATAGAAAAAGAATTCGGCGTTCCTATCATCAACAAACGCATTTCCGTAACGCCGATTGCACTTGTAGCCGGTGCAAGCAATGCAAAATCTTACGTAGACTACTGCAAGACATTGGACAAATGCGCTCACGAGCTTGGCATAAACTTTCTTGGCGGATTCAGCGCGCTCGTGCAGAAAGGCATTACCCCCGCAGACAGAATACTCATCGAATCAATTCCAGAAGCTCTTGCTGATACAGAATTTGTATGTTCATCTGTAAATGTCGGTACTACAAAGAACGGCATCAACATGAATGCCGTCAAGCTCATGGGCGAAATCATAAAGAAGACTGCTGACATTTCAAAGGACAAGCCTGTGAACGGCTGTGCCAAGCTTGTAGTGTTCTGTAATGCGCCAGAAGACAATCCGTTTATGGCAGGAGCATTCCACGGACCAGGAGAAGGAGACGCTGTAATCAACGTTGGAGTTTCAGGTCCTGGCGTAATTCTTGCAGCTGCAAAAGAATTCAAGGGCAAGCCTATAAACGAACTTGCTGACGGCATAAAGAAAATGGCCTTCAAGATTACACGCATGGGACAGCTTGTAGGTTCAGAAGCAGCACGCCGTCTTGGCGTAGACTTCGGCATCCTTGACCTGTCACTTGCACCAACTCCTGCTGTAGGAGACTCTGTTGCACGCATTCTCGAAGAAATTGGTCTTGAAGGATGCGGTGCTCCGGGAACAACTGCCGCCCTCGCAATGCTTACTGACATGGTAAAGAAAGGCGGCGTAATGGCCAGCACGAATGTCGGAGGCTTAAGCGGTGCATTCATTCCTGTAAGCGAAGACGAAGGCATGATTAATGCAGTAAAGCAGGACAGCATTACGCTTGAAAAGCTCGAAGCCATGACAACGGTTTGTTCTGTAGGTCTGGACATGATTGCAATTCCAGGAGACACACCAGCAACTACAATCAGCGGAATTCTCGCAGACGAATTTGCAATCGGCATGGTAAACAACAAGACAACCGCATGCCGTCTCATTCCCGCACCGGGCAAGAAAGCCGGTGAGTGGGTTGAGTTCGGAGGCCTTTTAGGCGGCTGCCCTGTAATGAAGGTGAACCAGTTCAGCTGTGCAGACTTCATCAACCGTGGCGGACGCATTCCTGCCCCAATCCATTCTTTCAGGAATTAGAAATTGTCTAACCTGCGCATTATTCTGGCTCAGACCGAACAGCATTATGTTGCAGCCAGGCATTTTGTAATGCCTTACGAGCAGCACAGCTGTTCGCTCATGCATAAGATTATTGCACGGGAAAAAAGCCTTTACCTCATTGCACAAGACAACAGGCTGTGCGGTTTGTTTTTTCTTTCGCAAGGAGGAACACTTCTGCCTTGTCTGCCGCACAGAAGCAAGGATCTTGCACAGTTCTTACAAAAATTCTTTCAGGACAAATACATAGTCTGCATTAACGGAAAGGCAGAATATGTTACTTTTCTAAACAAGCTTTTGACGGACACTGATGACCATGAACTTTGCGACACGCGCTTTTACTACCTTATGGAACACGAATATTCCGTTAAGTCCAGCCTTCAGCAGCCGTATACAATGGAAGAATGTTCTGTTTCAAAATCTGACGCCCTGTTTCCGCTGCATTTTTCATATCTTCTTGAAGAAGTAAAAAGCCCCATTTCACAGCCAGATCCAGTGGAAGAACGGCAGGTTCTGAAATGCATACTCAAGTCACAGTACGCTATAGCTGTCTTAAAAAGCGGAATTCCTGTCTCAAAGGCTCAGACAAATGCCATCGGAGAGCACTATGTGCAGATTGGTGGAGTTTACACCCAAAAACAAAACCGCAGGCAAGGCTTTGCCGGAATGCTGGTGTCAGAAATTGCCTCATGGGCATCAAAGCAGGGCAAAAAGGCTGTTTTGTTTGTAAACAAGTACAATACCCAAGCCATGCATGCATATCAGAATGCAGGATTTACAGCTGTAGACAATTATATCATCTCGTATTTCGTTTGAAATTTCTCCAGTTTCTTTCGATAATTTAAAGGATATGGTCAGACAACGCATTGGACTTCAGTTAAACACCCTCATAAGCGGCTACAATACAGATATCTTTAACGCAATTGACGGAATTTGCCGCCAGAAGGATTACGACCTTATTGTCTTTCAAGGCGGAGTTGAACAGGGAGGTCCAGCCCCAAAGCAACAGCAGTTTGTTTACAAGCATATAAATAAAAACAACATTGACGGCCTTGTCATTACGTCCGGTTACTATAAAGCCATTGAAAAAGCCATTAAAAGCGAAAGGGAAATGCTTGCAGAGTCTGTTCCGCAAATTTCCATAGCCGAAACAAAAGAAAACGAGCCCTACATTTACAGCGAATTTGAAAATAATTTCATTGCAATGATAGAGCACATGATTACAGTTCACGGCTGCAAGGTGTTCAACATAGTTTCCGGCCCTGAAAGTAATACCGACTCCAAAAGGCGCATGAAGCTCTGCCTTGCCACTCTGGCAAAACACGGCATTACAGTAGAAAAAAACCGCATTTATATTGGCGGATTTACAGAAGAGGGAGGCTATAACGCCCTCCACTACTATATAAAACACGAGCTTTTTCCTGCTGACTGCGTAATCTGCATGAATGATGACATGGCAGTAGGACTTATAGATTATGCGCTTTCCCTAGGCTACAAAATCCCTGACGATTTTTGCATAACAGGTTTTGATGACAGCGGTCATTCCGAATTTAACCAGATAACAATTACGACAGTTGGCGGCAACATGAAACAGTTTGTTGCAAAGGCAATAAGCTGCATAGAACAAATGTGGAACAATGAAAAGCTTCCGCATCAAATAAAGATTCCAAGTTTAGTAAAATACCGAAAATCATGTGGCTGCGTAAATTCAGAGGACTTTGACACGGATTATGTCAATGCTGAAGGAAATGCAATTTCTTACCCGTTTTCGACAAAGAACTTCATACAGCAGCAGTATTTCCGTCTTGATCATGACATCGTGCTGATTCAAAAATTCTTTGAGTATCAAATTAAACCTCTTACCGTACAGGAATTTGTGCCTGAACTGAAAAAATGGCTTCCAAAACTGCACATAAGAACATGTGCGATCATCGTGTTCAAAACCAGAATACACATTGAAAATGACGAGACTTTTGAGATTCCTCCGTATGCGGAACTGCTTCTTTCGTATGAAGAGGGAGTAAAGCAAACAGCAGAAAAAGTTTCTTTTAATCCGCAGGAACGTTTGTATCCCGAAGGGCTGTTTACAGACCGCAGGATGACAGAATTTGTAAGGACGCTGTATTACAATAACTTTATCTACGGCTACATGGTCTATTCATCCGAAACTTTGCCAACAAGCCTGTTTGACACCACATACACAATGATTTCGCATGTGTTCAACTCTTCCATTTTCTTTACCGAAAGGCTTGTATCTGAAAACTACCAGAACCTAATGATGGAAAAGCTTGAAAAGGCAAATACAAGGCTTACAGACATTTCACAGACAGACGAGCTGACTAAACTCTACAACCGGCGGGGACTGTTCAATTTAGGGCAGCAGGCCATAAACCTTTCTCTTGACATGGGGAAAGGAGGACTTGTCTTTTATACGGACATGGACGGATTAAAAAATATAAACGACACATACGGGCATGATGCAGGCGATCGTGCAATAATCGGCATGGCTTTCATACTCCGCAATACATTCCGCTCACACGATGTGATTGCAAGGCTGGGAGGAGATGAATTTGCAATTGTTTCTGCCGGCATGGATTTTTCATCACTAGAAAAACTAAAAGAGCGCATAAAGGAAGCCTGTGAGGAATGGTACATAAAGACAAACTCACAGTTCCGTCTGAGCATAAGCATTGGTGCTGTTGAATTTAATGAGATGAATAAAAATCTTGAAAAGCTTCTTTCACAGGCGGACAAGCTGCTTTATAAAGAAAAAGCCAGCAAGCACACCCGCTCTGCAACTAAAGGCTAAAGTCTTTTGGAACAAAGAGTGTTCCAGACTGAGTTCCATCAACAAGAGAAGAAAGAGGATTTTCATTGCGACTGTTCGCAAGAACAAGGGGAATGCCCGATGCAGTGGTCTTTTCTGCAGCCTGAATCTTAGTACGTATGCCACCCGTACCAAAACTGTTTGTATTGCCAAGAGTAATATTCTTTAAAAGTTCAGGAATGTCTGTTACAGTTTCAACAAGTTTTGCATCTGGATTTGTCTTGGGATTGTCTGTATAAACGCCATCTATATCGCTAAACAGAATCAGCAAGTCTGCACTCCAAAGTATTGCCGTCAATGCAGAAAGATTGTCATTGTCACCAATGCTATTTTCTTCAAATGAAACTGAGTCGTTTTCGTTAATAATAGGAACGACACCTTCGTCTACCAGAGTAAACAGAGTGTTGCGCATGTTAAGCGTATGGTGATAGTCTTCAAAATCTTCCTTTATGAATAAAAGCTGCGCCACATGAAGGCTTTCATGCTGAAAGGCTTCGCGCCACTTGTCCATCAGTTCCACTTGCCCGATTGCACACAGAGCCTGACGGTAGTGCATGTCTTTTTTATGCGCCCATCCGTTGATACTCGAAAGACCTGCTACCTGCGCACCAGAAGACACAATGATTACCTGCTTGCCCATTGCAATCAACTTGGAGCATTCTCCTGCAATCTGATTCATAAAGTCAAGGTTTATTGTACCATCTGCCTTTGCAAGCGAATTGCTACCAAATTTTATTACTATCTTTTTTGCATTCTGTATTGTGTCGCGTATTGTCATCGTATCTGTCCGTCACCGTCTATCAAGAACTTTGTCGTTGTCAATGCCTTTATGCCCATAGGACCTCTGGCATGGAGTTTCTGCGTACTTATTCCAAGCTCTGCGCCAAAACCAAACTCGCCACCATCTGTAAATCTGGTACTTGCATTTACGTACACACAAGCAGCATCTACTTTTGTCTGGAACGTGCGGGCATTAGCCCTGTTATTGGTTACAATGCACTCACTGTGCTTTGTATTATGACTATTAATAAAGTCTATTGCCTCATCTACAGAGCCAACAGCCTTTACTGCAAGAATAAAGTCAAGGAACTCAAAACCAAAGTCATCCTCGCAAGCCTTAACGACATTCTGTGCATTAGCAGAAAGGACTGAAAGGCAGTCATCGTCTGCCCTTAACTGCACTTTGCCTGCAAGTTTTGATGCAAGAAGGGGAAGAAATGAAGAAAGCATGTTTCTGTGAACAAGCAGGGTTTCGATGGCATTACATGCACCCGGTCTCTGAGTCTTTGCATTTACGGCAATTTCACAGGCCATTTCAACATCTGCACCATCATCCACATACAAGTGACAAACCCCAGCTCCTGTCTGGATTACAGGAATCTTTGCATTTTCTACCACAGTGTTGATAAGGTTCTTGCCTCCGCGAGGAAGCACTATGTCAATCTTTCCTACAGCATTAAGAATCTGATTTACATCTTCATGGTCAACACTTTCACACAGATAGATTGCATCGGCAACACCGTCTTTTCCTGCATCTAAAAGACCTTCCTTTATGGCAGAAGCAATAGCCTTGTTTGAAGCAAGAGCTGAAGAAGAACCTCGCAGAAGAATGGAATTTCCGCTCTTATATGCAAGAGAAAATGCATCCACAGTAACGTTTGGTCTTGATTCGTAAATGATTGCAACGACACCGAGCGGTACACGCACCTGCCTTATCTGCATTCCTTTCGGAGCAGCCCAGCCTGCAATTTCTTCACCTATCGGATCGCCTTGATTTATGATTATTTCTATGCTGTCTAAAATGCTTTTGAACTTTTTTTCATCCAGAGCAAGACGCTCTACCAGAGCTTCTGTCATGCCCTTGCTTCGTGCAGCTTCCACATCTTTTTGATTTGCATCAAGAATGTCAGCTTTATGCCTGTTAATGGCGGCAGCTACACAGGACAGTGCATGGTTTTTCTGTGCAGCAGTATGAACTGCAAGTGCTCCAGCACCTGCACGTAAACTGGAACAAATTGCATCTATATTCATAACCAGCCTCTAGTAATTTGCCAGAAAGTACATTCCAAGAAGGGTTGCCGCCCTCATCTTAAATTCAGACCAGTCAGCAGTTCGCGGAAGATTCTTCATATACCACCAGAATACACCGAATTCTGGATCTATGCGGAGGGCATATTCATTAAAGCTTTTTGTCTTTGTCTGGGCACCAAACATAAGATATACAACATCATCAACAATGCTGAAAAATAAAGGATAAGCTTCTTTATATGATTTTTTATTAAGATATGCAATAAATTCATCAAGATGATACAGAACCTGAGCTTTCAGTTCTTCATCAGATTTTTCTACCCACGTTTTTTGAATGAGAAGAACAAGATTCTTATGAAAACTAAAATTCAGCTTTTCTTCTCCGTCAGAAGAAACATCAACAATTTTCTTAAATGCATCGCCCACATTAAATGCGGTCGAAATAACAATTGCAGAAGAGGAAACCTCTTCATCCGTGCTTGCCGAAAGCAATGAGCCCAACGCCTTTACAGCAGAACTGTCTACAAACTCTTCAATCTGATCATCATTCATATCAAGGTTATTCTAGAGTTTTTTGACATTTTTTGCAAGCAGTCACAATTTTCTGCTATTTTTCCAATTGCTTAAGATAAATGATGCGCTGGTTCGACGAGCCACGGAATGAAAGGGAAATGTCCTTCAACTCTTCAACAAAAGGGCCATCAACAAGAACATCTATATAAGAAAGCATTTCATCAGTGCAATCAATGTGTTTTTTTCCGCCTTTAACCAAATCCCTGTCATATACATAACCCGTATAGCACCAGATTGTCTTATGAGGAAACTTTTCATGAACAAGGCGTAAAAAAGGAGTCAGGACAGTCTGATTTTCTTCTTCAAACGGCTCACCGCCAAGCACTGTCAGACCGCTTATAAAATCAGGCTTCAGGGCAGAAAGAATCTCATCTTCCACCTGCCACGTAAACTCTTTTCCGTAGCAAAAATCCCATGTTTCCGGTTGAAAACAGCCCTTACAGCGGTTTCTGCATCCTGAAACGAACAGGGACACTCTTACGCCATCCCCGTCCGCTATGTCGAATTTCTTTATTTGACCATAATTCATTATAAGTTCAAAATCCCATGAGCTACAGGTGCAGAACGCGTTCCTGAATTTCCTGAGTACGTCCCTGATTCCAGAACTGAGTTCCTATGTAACCGCAAGTGCGGCGGGCTACATTCATCGTCCCCTGGTCTCTGTTCTTGCAGTTCGGACATTCCCAGACAAGTTTTTCGTCACTGTCCTTTACAATCTTAATTTCACCAGTATATCCGCACTTCTGACAGAAATCACTCTTCGTATTCAACTCCGCATACATGATGTTATTGTATATATGCTTGAGAAGAGCCATAACGGCAGGAATGTTGTTTTCCATATTAGGAACTTCTACATAGCTTACGGCACCGCCCGGAGAAAGCTCCTGAAATTCAGATTCAAACGACAACTTTGTAAACGCATCTATGTGTTCAGTAACATGGACATGATAGCTGTTAGTAATGTAATTTTTGTCAGTAACGCCAGGAATAATTCCAAACCGTTTCTTAAGACACTTTGCAAACTTGTATGTAGTGCTTTCAAGAGGAGTTCCATATACAGAATAATCAATCTTTTCCATGGACTTCCATCTTAAACAGGCATCGTTCAAAGCCTTCATAACTTTAAGGGCGAAAGGTTTTCCGGCTTCGTCTGTGTGAGACTTGCCAGTCATGTAGCGCGTACACTCATAAAGCCCGGCATAGCCAAGCGAAATAGTAGAATATCCGTTATACAAAAGCTTATCTATGGTTTCGCCCTTCTTAAGACGTGCAAGGGCACCATTCTGCCACAGTATAGGAGCGGCATCAGATTTTGTTCCGACAAGCCTGTCATGGCGGATTCTCAAAGCCCTGTGGCACAGCTCCAGACGCATGTCAAGCAAAACCCAGAAGCGATCCATGTCTCCACCAGAAGTACAGGCAACATCAACAAGATTAAGAGTTACGACACCTTGATTAAAGCGACCGTAGAACTTAGGCTTACCGGTTGCAGGGTCATGATATACAGTCAGGAAAGAGCGGCATCCCATGCACGGGTAACAGTTGCCGTCTTTTATCTCCAGCATTTTCTTTTCAGAGATGTAGTCTGGAACCATCCGCCTTGTAGTACATTTTGCAGCAAGCTCCGTCAGATGATAGTATTTTGAGTTCGGTTCGATGTTATCAGATTCAAGTACATAAATCAGCTTCGGGAATGCAGGTGTTATCCATTCACCAGCTTCGTTTTTTACACCCTGATAACGCTGCTTCAATACTTCTTCGATGATAAGGGCCAAATCATGCTTTTCGCTTTCATTCTTGGCTTCGTTCAGATACATGAATACGGTCACAAAAGGAGCCTGACCGTTTGTAGTCATGAGGGTAATCACCTGATATTGTATTGTCTGAACACCTCTTTTTATTTCGTCCTTAAGCCGCTGATTCACCATGAAATCAAATTGGGAATCATCTATTGAAAGTTTTGTAGCGGCAATCATTTCACGAATTTCTTTCTGAATCTTCTGACGGCTTACATCCACAAAAGGTGCAAGATGTGCAAGAGATATGCTCTGACCACCATACTGGCAGCTTGCAACCTGTGCTATAATCTGTGTGGCAATGTTACATGCGGTAGAAAAAGAGTGTGGCCGGTCAATCCTTGTACCGCTGATTACTGTACCGTTCTGCAGCATGTCTTCAAGGTTAACCAAATCGCAGTTATGCATGTGCTGTGCAAAATAGTCTGCATCATGAAAATGAATGATGCCTTCTTCATGTGCTTTCTGAATATCAGGATCAAGAAGGAATCGGCGTGTAATATCCTTGCTTACTTCTCCAGCCATATAATCGCGCTGAACAGAAACTACAGTAGGATTCTTGTTTGAGTTTTCCTGCTTGACTTCCTCATTATTCTCTTCAAGCAGGCTCATTATCTGCTGATCAGTAGTGTTTTCTTTGCGCATCAGTTGATGGCGGTAACGATATGTAATGTAAAGCTTGGCAACTTCATACGCACCGTTTTCCATAATACCATTTTCAACAAGATCCTGAATGTCCTCGACATTCAATGCATGACCTTCTTTATGACACTGAATTTCAATGTCACAGGCAATGGATTCAATCTGATTTTCTGTCAGACGTTTGGATTCTTCAACCTGAGCATTAGCCTTTTCTATGGCCTTTATTATCTTATCGCGATTAAATAATACTTCTGCACCGCTACGTTTTATAATCTTCATCTGCACCCTCTAATAAATTATCCACAATATAATTATTTGTAATAATTAAACTTAGACAATTTATACACTTCCACTACATATAGTGGGTTATCAACTATTAGTGTACTAGCGATGGTGTTTTTAGTCAATATGAAAATACAAATCAGTGCCTAAAAAAAATTGGCGGAACAACCTGCAAAAACACAGGTCATTCCACCTTTTATATTAAAATCTGCTATGAACCTTAAATCTTAAACTGATTTATCTGACTACCAATTTTCAAAATGGATTCCTTGACTTCATCTACCATTTCGCCAAGCAAATTTCCGCTCTTGCCAATCTTACGGGTTCCATCCGAAACACCATTCATATCCCTAAGGAGATTGTTTGTTGCCTGACGCAGTTTTGTAACCTGCTCAATGGCCTCCTTGTTGTCATCGTCCATCTGTTCCGATGACTTGCGAACCTGTATCATGCTTTCGTTCATGGACTGAAGGACAGTCCTAATCTGCTTTGAGCCCTCGTTCTGCTCTTCCATGGCAGCCTTGATCTGCACGACAAGCTCGTCAGTCTCATCAATTTTACCAGAAACAGAATCAAATGCAGTGCTTGATTCCGTAGAGGCAGAAACAACTTCTGAAATGGAATCCTTTATGTTCTTTAGCTGCTCACCGATAGTCTTTGACTGAGAAGAAGAAGTCTCTGACAACTTGCGGATTTCATCAGCAACAACGGCAAAGCCCTTTCCTGCTTCGCCAGCATGAGCCGCCTCAATGGCAGCATTCATTGCAAGCAGGTTAGTCTGCTCGGCTATGCTTGAAATTGCCAGGTTTGCTTCCTGCAACATATCAGACTGAGATTCAATCTGCTTTATTTTTTCATTGACGGCAAGCTGCTTGTCAATTCCATTCTTGGCAGTGTCTCGCAAAGCTTCAAAAGACGAAGCCATCTTGTCCACGCTCTGGTTTACACTACCAATGTTGCCAATCATCTGCTCAACGGCACATGAAGCATCACTTACTCCATCAGACTGCCCCTGTATCATGCCGGCAAGATTTTCGATTGTCGAAGAAACCTGCTTTACAGATTTTGTTGTTCCAGTAACGGACTCTACTTGATTTTCAAGCTGCAACTGCATGGAGTCTATGCTCTGTATTATATGTTCAATGGAATTTTCCGTCATGGATGTAGTTTCATGCAGACGGTCACCGCTTGTTATAAGGGAATTGTTTGAGTCCTTTACGGTCTTCATGATGCCCTGAAGCTTTTCAATGAACAGGTTCATGCTGTCAACAAGCTCGTCCATTACGGCAAGAAACGGAACACTGTTCAACTCAACACGCCTTGTCAGGTCAGCATTTCCCGAAGAAAGGTCTAAGAGAGCCTTTTTCAATGTACTTGCCGTATACACCATATTCATGCTTAATGCTATCGAAACAATAATGACAATGAATACAAGGCAAACAGCCAAAGGAGCAATTGAGTTTTTCAAGGCAACTACAAAATTATAGTTTTTTGCAAAAACCATGTGCCAGTTTATAAGGGAAAGAGGTGCCATTATAAACTCATGTCTGGCAGAATACTGTGAAATAATATCCTTAGGAAGCAAGTCAACACCAGAAAGGTCAGGAATCTTCTTTGTGACGGGAACATTGTCTGCAAGGATTGACTTGTCCTTTGCACCTGTTATTACAAGATTATCATCGTATATGTACATGTCAACATCGGAAGGCAACCCCTCATACATGGAGTCAATGAAAGACGTCAACGGAATTCCAGTACCTGCCATTCCAATCGGCTTACCAGAAGCATTACGGATTACGGCATTTACCCAAAGGAATGTTCCTCCAAGATCAGGATTATAGTTTATGTTGAAATTATATACATCAGTCTCATACAGAGTCATGTTGTACCAGTAGTTTTCCTGCTTAGTCGGATCTACAACATAAGACGCATTCATGTCCTGATAAAAAATCAGATCCTTATCGTTTACGAAAAAGACAGATTTTGAAAGGTAAGAATCCATAAAACTACGGAATTCATCAAAAGCTGCGGCCTTCAGTGCTGAATCTTCCGGGTTTTCCATGTACTTTATTACCGAAGGATTTTTAACCATCTGCACTACCAGTCCAAGCTGAGCGTTAAGACTTGATGTAAATTGCAACGTCTTAAGCTGAGCCCTGTGCGAAAGCGTTTCTTGAGCTTCGCTCCTGAAGCGTATTCTTGTAACAAATGCCGTCACTATGATGACGACAACAGAAGCTAACAGCGTTCCAACCAAAAGCCTCGCATTAAACTGAGCTCTAGATTGCCTTGCCATTCAAAACCTCCCGAATTCTTATGTAGAAGTTATGATAACACGACTCTTTTAGTTTTGCAATAAGATGATACTGTTAGAGAAAACAAATTATAAAAACATGAAAATGAAGCCCGTCAACAGTCTTCTATTCCAATGTATGAAAGCAAGTTCTGCAAATCTTCAAGTTCCGAAAGCATTTTCATGTACTCATTTTTTGCATCGTCAACTTTTACATGCATGTCGGGCGTAGGAAAACAGCCCGCATCAAGGAATTCATGCAAGGCTTTATTATATTCATTACGGACATGGGGAATTTCAATATCTTCCAAAATGCGGATTCTGGTTTCTATTTCAGATTCTTCCATGTCCTGCATGACAAACTAAACGTTTCTAATATCTTCGAGCTTCAGATTGCTTTCATTTATAATTTTCTCAAAAGCAGAAAGTTCTATATCTGTAACCCTCATAGTAACCTTGCGGAAATTTTCATCTTCTACCTCAGATGTTACCAGAGAAACTATGTTCGCTTTGTTTTCTGCAAGGACTTTTGTAAAGTTTGCAAGGTCGCCCGGTCTGTCACTCATGACAAACGTAGCACGAACACCGGCATGACGTGTACCAAACATATTCACAAATGAACGGAACAAATCTTTTTCAGTAATAATGCCTACAACAAGACCGTTACGCAAGACTGGCAGACAGCCTACATCCATATCGTCCATAAGTCTGGCGGCTTCTTCCACAGGCTCAGATTCAATTACGGTAATCACCTTTTTGACCATAATCTTTTCAACTGTGAGCTTACTCAGAAGATAGCTCAATTCAAACATATCAAGAGTTGTAGCATCACTAGGAGAAGCCTTGATTAAATCACTTTCCGTTATAAGGCCTATAAGAGCACCATTCTTGTCAAGGACAGGCAGCTTACTTGCATGATTCTGGTTCATAAGCCCCTTTACCTCTGGAATGGAAACATCTGTCGTTACCGTAACAGGATTTTTAGTCATTACATCTTTTACTAACATAGCTCAGCCTCCTAAGTATGCAGATTTTACTGCATTGTCATTAATCAAGTCTTTTGCAACACCACTTTTCGTTATGCTTCCAGTTTCAAGAACATAGGCACGGTCGGCAATAGACAGAGCCTTGTATGCATTCTGCTCAACCAGAAGAATAGTCGTTCCATTTGCATTTATCTTCTTTATGATATCAAAAATTTCATCAACAAGTATAGGTGCAAGCCCCATGCTCGGCTCGTCAAGCAAAAGAAGCTCAGGTTTTGCCATAAGGCTGCGAGCCATGGCAAGCATCTGCTGCTCACCGCCGCTCAACGTACCAGCAAACTGCCTGATTCTTTCCTTAAGGCGAGGGAACAGCTCAAACACCCATTCCAAGTCTTTCTTAATGCCGTCAGCATCATTTCTTGTGTAATAACCCATTTCAAGGTTTTCCTTTACACTCATGTTGGCAAATACGCGGCGGCCTTCAGGCACCTGAATAAGCTTTTGCTTTACAATTTTATCAGGAGACATTCTTGTAATGTCAATTCCATCAAACACGATAGAGCCGGATTCCTTTTTTATGAGGTTGCTGATTGAATGGAGCGTAGTGGTCTTTCCTGCTCCGTTAGAACCAATCAGACTGATAATTTCACCTTTTTCCACAGAAAATGATATGCCTTTTAAAGCCTTTATGGCACCATAGGAAACAGCCAGTTCTTTTACTTCAAGAATACTCATTCATTACCTCCTGCCTGAACAGCCTCATAGCCGGAGCCAAGATAAGCCTTGATGACTTCCTTGTTTGCCTGAATTTCAGAAGGCTTTCCGCTGGCAATAATGCGTCCGTAGTTAAGTACCATCAGGCGCTCGCAAATGCTCATGACAAGCTTCATGTCATGCTCAATAAGAAGGACTGTCAGGTTAAATTCCTTGCGTATGAACGAAATCATGTTCATCAGGTTTTCAGTTTCCTGCCCGTTCATGCCGGCAGCTGGCTCGTCCAAAAGAAGCAACTTGGGCTTACTTGCCAGAGCACGGCAAATTTCCAGCTGACGCTGCTCTCCATACGGCAAGTTCTTTGCAAACTCATCCATCTTGCCTTCAAGATGAAACAGTGACAAAAGATTTTTTGTCCGCTCCCTCATCATAATTTCATCCTTGCGGAATTTCTTTGTCCTGAATTCTACATCAAGAGGATTAACCGTGCGGTTCTGATGAAGGGCAATCTTAATGTTGTCAGCAACAGACAAGTTGCCGAACAGACGAATATTCTGAAAAGTTCGTGCAATGCCTATCTTATTCAGCTGAGCGGGAGACTTTTTATTTATCATCTGAAGACGACCGTTGCGGTCAACAAATGTAATTGCGCCTTCCGTTGGCTTGTAAATGCCCGAAAGCATGTTAAACACTGTAGTTTTTCCGGCACCGTTCGGACCAATCAGCCCAATCAGCTCGCCATTGTACAAATCAAGGCTGAAATCGCTTACGGCACGCAGACCTCCAAACTGAATCGCGATGTTTTTTGCACGCAGCAATAATTCCCTATTTTCTGCCATTATTCAGCCTCCTGTTTCTGATAAAATCAGAAATGCCGTCATATATCTTTACAAAACTCATTTCTTTTGTACCAAGCAGTCCCTGTGGTCTGAACAACATGACTATAATCAGAATGACAGGGTAAATCAAAAGTCTGAAATCCTTTAAGAAGCGCAAAGATTCCTGAAGGATAGTCAGAACAAACGCAGCAAGGATGCCGCCGGTAATGCTACCCATTCCTCCAAGCACAACATAAATCAAATCATTTATGGAATTGTTGAATGAAGCAAGATCCGGCTTTACGAATCCAATGAAAGCCGCATACAATGCACCACCAATGCCGGCAATAAAAGAAGCAATGACAAAGCCAATCATTTTGTACAGGAACACGCTGATACCATTGCTGTTTGCGGCAACTTCATCCTCACGCACGGAAAGAATTGCACGACCGTAGGTTGAGCGCAGGAAATTCTGCAAAAAAATAATTATGAGTACAAGAGTTCCTATTATTGTCAGATACGAAAGGGTTGCTCCAAAGTCAAGAGATGTCGTCATCAATGTAGAAAACTGCTTTCCGTTCGGACCACCAGTAATGCCCTTTAAGTTTACAAGTACAACACGGATGATTTCACCGAAGGCAAGGGTCACGATGGCCAGATAGTCACCTTCAAGCTTAAGTGTCGGGAATCCTATTAAAAAGCCAAAGAAAGCGGCAACAAGACCTGCAATGACAATGCTGACACCAAGAGGAATGTGGCAGTTTGCCGTAAAAAGAATGACGGCGTAGGCACCAAGAGCCTCAAAGCCAGCCTGTCCAAGTGACAGTTGCCCCGTAATGCCACAAATCATGTTTACGCTGATTGCCATGATTGCATTAATTGCACCAAGAGTAATAATCTGTGCAGGATAGCCTTTTATTATTCCGGCCTGAATGAGCAGTGCGGGAATGATGGCACACGCCACTGCAACAACTCCCGGAATAGCCATATTTCGCAATACTTTATTTTTCATTGTTCCACTCCTCATCAAACCTTAACAACATTTTTCTTGCCAAGCAGTCCGGCTGGCTTTACCAGAAGCATAATAATAAGAATGCTGTACGAAATTGCATCTGCATACTGTGAAGACAGATATGCCTTTGTCATTGTCTCTGCAACGCCAAGAATAATGCCGCCGACCATTGCACCTGGAACAGAACCAATACCTCCAAGAACGGCCGCTACGAAAGCTTTAAGGCCAGGAATATACCCCATTGTCGGGGAAATCTGCGGATAGGCTGTCGCATACAAAACACCACCAGCACCAGCAAGAACAGAACCAATAACAAAGGTAATGGCAATAGTATTGTTTACGCTTATTCCCATAAGGCTTGCCGCACCCAAGTCATAGCTTACGGCACGCATTGCCTTTCCCATTTTTGTGTAATTGATTATGTAATTCAGAACAAGCATGAGTACCGCAGACGAAATTATGACGATAATCTGAATGTTTGAAATGGTAATGAGCCCAATGCTGAACATCTTTGTAGGCATTGTCGGAAACTGACGGGGAGCAGGACCAACAAATGGAAGAACACGCATAAGATTCTGAAGAATAAGTTCCACTGCAATTGCCGTAATGAGTGAATTAAGGCGTGGAGCATTCCGCAGCGGGCGGTAAGCACAGCGTTCAATTACAAGGCTCAAAAGAGCACAGACAATCATTGCAATTATAAAGGCACAGAAAAGTCCGACAGGAGTTGCTCCCATTGACCTGAGAACAAAATAGCCGGCATAAGCACCGACCATCATTACATCGCCGTGTGCAAAATTTATGAGCTTTACAATGCCGTAAACCATTGTATAGCCAAGAGCAATCAATGCATAGATACTTCCCAGCGAAAGCCCGTTTACTACTTGTCTTAAAAAGGTATCCACCAAATCCTCCAAATAAAAAAAGAGGCGCACACCAAAACGGCATGCACCTCTTTGTGCTAGTGTAGTTTAACAGTTTTATTCAATAGACGCAATAGCAACATTCAAATTGATTGCATTTTTACAGCAATCAACTAGAACTTTACAACCTTTGGAGCCGCCGTAAAGCTTGATAGCGTTGCAACGGCATCCTTAAAGTAAAGAACTTCAGTATTATCATCTGTTGCAGAATACATTGCCTTTAAATCCGGGTATGCATTCAGCATGGCTTCCTTAGGCTCTACCCTGTCATCGCGTACCAGCGTACCGGCAAGACGGCACCACTGAGAACCATCAAAACAGCAGAGTTCCACTTTTGGATTTTTCTGAATCTGCTTTGAAACATCCTTTGACTTGCCTGTCTGTATGTAAAGCTTCCCTTCAAAAACGTTTACCGTTCCAAAAGGCCTTACACGTGGCTGACCGTCAGCATCAACGGTAGCAAGATAATAAGTTCCGCACTTTTTTATAAAGTCATAAACCTCGTTCATATAATCCTCCAGAAATTGTCAGATATACTATAATAGCGTACAACTAGCTACATCACAATCAATATAACAGAAAATTCTGACAGCCTGCCCCAACCGCTATTCTATCAGTTCAGGATATTTTTCCTGTGCAATCCGCCATGCTTCCTTGTCAAACAGGACAATCACAGCATCTAAGGAAGAACCGAACTCCGTTATTGTCTTGACGGCAACTTCAAGAGCCTCGTCCTTAGGATACCCGTAAACGCCTGCACTTATGAGCGGAAAAGCAACAGACTTGCAGCTGTTTTCAATTGCAAGCTTTATGGAAGACTTGTAGCAGCTTTCAAGAAGGTTGCGACTTTCGTCTTTTGACTGTTCATAATATACAGGCCCAACCGTATGGATTACATGACGAGCCTTAAGATTGTACCCTTTTGTAATCTTGGCTTGTCCAGTCCTGCAACCGCCCAGCGTCATGCATTCTTCCAAAAGCCCCCTTCCTGCCGCATGATGAATCGCGCCATCTACGCCGCCACCTCCAAGCAAAGAAGAATTCGCTGCATTCACAATTGCATCAACGTCATACTTTGTAATGTCACCATTCTGTATTGTCAAACTCATAAACTTCATTATAGCACAATCTTTACCACCATGCAAAGAAAAGCCCTGCAAGAGGAGAAAGTACAATCATTATGACAGAAAACGTAAAGCTTTCCATTGAAATGAGCGTAGCCCTCTGCTCAGAAGGAAGCATGTCCTGCAGGATGGCATTCGTCCTAACCTGAAGAGCATCGTCAGCAAAGGCAGCCATAAAACCTCCGAGAGTCATGACGGCATAAAGAGCCGAATGCTCCAATGCAACTCCCAGCATGATGACTAGCGTGGCACTGGCAAAAAGACCCCTGTAACGTACATTTTTTACAAAAAGAATTACCCTTGCGCCAAGGACACCTCCCGCCTGCATTGCAAGCAGGGCAAGTCCTAATGCCCATTTCGGAATTCCTGCCATAGGAAGCTTTGCCTGCAAAAAGAACAAGAGCAGGATGTCAAGTGCACCTACAAAAGAATTTGTAAACATCAGAAGTACAGCTTTCCTTGCATCTTTCAAAAACAGAAGACTCTGTTTAAAGCAACCGACAACTTCATTAATGACATTGATTTTCTTTTTTGACTGATCTATGCGGATTTCTGTCAGCCCACTCAAAACAGCAAGTTGGACAAGCCCAAAGGCTATACCGCTTGAATAGGCAATTCGGTACCCGATCCACAATGAAAATCCCGCAAGCAAAGTCGAAAGCCCCTCACATGCACGGTAAATAATCATCTGGTTTGAGGCATACTTTTCAAACTGCCCTTCTTTGCCAACAGATTTTAATGAATCATAGGCAAGAGCATCTCCAGAGCCAGAAGAAAAATTATAGTTCAATGCATGAAAGGCGATTGAAACGCACACGAGGGCAAAGTTGTTTGACAAGACCATGACGAAATTGCCGATTATCCTCATTACACAAGAAATAATCAGAGTCTTTTTGCGTCCAAAAACATCCGCAACGACACCTGAAGGAATTTCAAACAACAGGCTCACTATGTGAAACACCGTTTCTGCAAAACCAATTTGAGCAAGTGAAAATCCCCTAGCCGCAAGAATGGCAACCCAAGCTCCAGATAGCGAAAGCTGCCCCAAAACTGATGATGTATATAATCTGTTAATCTGTTTCTTTATGTTAAACATGTTTTTATCCTCACAAACAAAATTCAAGTCTGAGCAAGTAGAGCCAATAAGCCCAGCAGACAATTAAATGAGGAGTTGCTTTTATATGTAAAGGGATTTTATCAAGGAAGTTCGAAAAACTCAGCTTTACAGAAAAAGACCCACTACCCCTATCTGGTGATAGAGAAAGATCCTTTTGCTACAAATAAAACTGGTGTTTTCCACATAATGAATTTATTCTATTGCAAGAATTCATGATTGTCAAGGCTATTTTTAGAACACCATAGAACCATGCCTTATAAAGCCTTGACAGTTCGGTAGTACAAAATCTTCAGATGTGGTATATTCTGTCGTTATGAATGAATCAACTCGCAGGCTGTGGGGCATTTTTCTTGCAGCAGTCTCAATATTTATCTGGGGAATCACTTTTGTCTGTACAAAATATCTTCTGAATGACTTTTCGTCTCTGGAAATTCTTTTCTACAGGTTCATCGCAGCATACATAGACTTATGGCTCATAAGACCCAAGTTTGAAAAAATCGCCAGGCGTGACAACATGCTTTTTGCACTGGCAGGGCTTTCTGGTGTAGTCCTGTACCAGCTGACAGAAAACATTGCCATTCACTTTACAAATGCATCAAATGTTAGCGTAATCGTAAGCATCTGCCCTCTTTTCACGGCAATAATCAGCCAGATTTTTTTAAAGGAAAAGCACATCACGCTATGGTTCATAACAGGCTTTGTCATTTCCATTCTGGGAGTTGCCTTTGTCTGCTTTAACGGCAACATCATCGGAAAAACATCATCGATAAAATTCAATCCGAAGGGAGACATTTTGGCTCTGCTGTCAGGAATCTGCTGGGGATTCTATTCCATGTTTATTTCCATACTAAACAAAAGGAAATATGATTCTGTATGTGCAACACGACGTATATTCTTTTTTGCAGTACTAATGATGATTCCTCTTTCTGCTGCAGGATGGGCTTTAACAAGCCATGCAGCTTCATCCCAGACGGAACAAAGCGGATTCATACACTCCTTGTACTTTAATGTAGACTGGAATGTGAACGCATTGAGATTTTCAAAATTCCTTAACTGGTTTAACATTCTCTTTTTGGGCGTACTTGCAAGCGGAGTCTGCTTTGCAACATGGAATAAGGCATGTGAAATTGTCGGTACCGTAAAAGTAAGCTGTTTCATTTATCTTATTCCTATAGTAACGGCAGTATTCGCATTTTTTGCCCTTGGCGAAAAGATTACGTTACTTGGATCAATGGGTACAATCATTACAATAGTAGGACTATTTATCAGCGAAAAAAAATCACTCTGACAGAAAGATTGGAACAATTCTGTCTCAATCAGCCTGTACTCGACACAAAGGGGATATTTTTATAGAATATAGGCAGAGTTGCCTCTATTGCATAGAACAAACCTTTTATGAACTGGAAACAAACAACCCTTTCTGAACTGGAAAACCTTCAGAAATGTGCACTAAACAATAATTTTTTCGCAAATAATTACAGTGCTGTAAATTCAATTCTGTATGAAAAAAAATTTCATTCACAAATTGCAATGGAAGACGAATGGATTTTTGAAAGATATATTGAAGACAAAAAAACATATTACAGTTTTCCGCATAATATTGATGGCGGCATCAGTAAGATTGAAGAAGCAATCGGCAAGCTAAAAAAAGAAACACAGTCCGAAGGATTGCCTTTGCTGTTCCAAAACATTACTTTAGACGAAAAAGAAGCTCTTTTAAAGATTTTTCCATCTGCCAAAGTTACAGAAACACCAGAATCAGGCGATTACATTTACCTTACAGAAAAACTGAGCACTCTGGCAGGAAAAAAATACAGCCGAAAGCGAAATCACATCCATCAGTTTCAGAACAAACATGCAGACTACAGGTTTGAGCTTCTAGACGAAAGCAACATAAGAGACGCATATATTATAGAAGAAAAATGGCTTTCGGAGAATTCAGAGATAGCAGCCGAAAATGGCACTCTTTCAGACCTTGAAATAGAAAAGGAAATAATATCCTTTGCATTGGACAATTTCAAACATTTTTCTGCAACATGCGGCATGACAGGAGGCATACTTTATATAGAAGGAAATGCCGCCGCATTCTGCATTGCAAGCACCCTAAGCTCCAAAGTAACGGACATTCACTTTGAAAAGTGCCTTTCATCGTTCGGACGAGACGGCGGCTATGCGGTCATAAACAATGAGTTTGCAAAAACAGTGCAGACAGAGTTCATAAATCGCGAAGAAGACCTTGGAATCGAAGGTCTTAGAAAAGCAAAGCTTTCTTACTTTCCTGAAAGGGTTTTGGAAAAGTTTTCTGTCAACGTTTAAAGACACATCTCAATTGACATTCATAAATTCCATGTTAAAATTAATTTATGAAGAGAAAAATTCTTTCTGCAGTTACTATCCTGCTGCTTGCATTACTACTTTCGCATTACGCATGCCTTTTAACAGACTCAAGGAAGCAGGAAGCTTCAAAAAACAAGCTGATTGCAGCCCACATATATGACTCCATAAACAGCACGGTAGCAAAACCAATAGCCATTTCACAGGACATGGCTTGTAATACCTTACTCAAAAAAGCTCTTAAAGAAGAAACTTTGGAAGATGCAAGCCAGACGGAACAGCTGATGAAAGATTATCTTTCTTCAATACAGAAAAAATTCGGCTATACAGTAGCTTTTGTCATTTCTGAAAAGACTCACCGTTACTACTCGCCTAGCGGCATTGAAAAAATCGTAAATCCGCAGGAACAGCCCTATGACATCTGGTACCAGCAATTTTTGGATTCAGGAAAGCAGATTAACCTGGACACAGACCGCGATCAGGTAAACAATTTCCGCTGGACAGTATTCATAGACACCAGGATTACGGATGAAAACGGACGAACTCTTGGAGTTGTGGGGCTAGGTCTTTTTATGGATGACTTGCAAAAAATAGTACAGACAGCACAAGATACCTATGGAGTCAAAATAAATCTTATAGATGCGGACGGACTCGTACAGGTAGACACCGACACTTCAAACATAGAGAACGCCTACATATCCGATGCCATTGCCGACAGACCGAATTCTGAAAACTTTACATACATTCAGCGCAAAATGGGCGGATTCCGCATGGCACGCTATCTGCCAGACCTTAAATGGTATCTTGTCATCCATTCATTCGCCATAAAGAACAGGCAGATTGGCATTAAGATTTCTTTTGCAATATCATTCATTCTGCTTGCAATGCTTTTTGTCATTAATGTTCTGACAAAGCCTAAAAAGAACCTTGGCACACACAACGATCTTGTAAAGCTGACAACTTCAGAAGACCCTCTTACCGGACTTCCTAACCGCAACTACCTTAGGGAATCTTACGGAGAGCAGGGAGTATTCAACACAGTCCGATACAAGACGCTTGCAATGTTTGACATTGACCATTTTAAGACAATCACAGAAACCCGTAATGGGGATGACATTCTAAAAGAAATAGTAAAGCTGTCAAAAAAACTTGTAAATGAACAGGAATTCATGTTCCGCTGGAGTGGAGACGAATTTGTGTTTTTTCTTGAATCGGACGTGCAAACTTGTGAGGAAAACTTTAAGAACCTTTGTGCCTCTATAAAGGAAAAGCTGGATGTAACGATTTCTGTAGGACTTGTAGAAATTGACCTTGCTACAAGCATAAAGACAAACTATCACCGTGCCGTGCAGCAGTGCTATATTGTAAAAGAACATGGTGGCAACGGAGTATGCAGGAAAGAATGAAGCACAATCCCTTCCATTCCCTTAAGACATTGACGGTAATCAGCATTGCAGCTGTCATTCTTATTACATTTGCAATAGAAGCCTCTGTGTCGGTTATTAACCATGAACGCTCACTGAAAATGCATTTCATGCAGACCATAATGCTGACGGCAGACAAAAAGGCTATGGAACTAAATGCATGTTTTAGTGCTGTTGAAGGAGCTGTAAAGGCTAGTGCCGATTACATTCTGAGGACAATAGATGAAGACAAGCTTATGACAGATCCTGAGTATGAAAAAACTTATACAAGGACCCTCATTCAGCAACTAAAATCTCTGGCATACACATCACAAAATGTAGTCTCCGTGTATTTCCACATGAATATGGAAAAGTACGGAAGCGACAACGGCATTCTTCTTGAAGGAAGCTCAAAGCGGGGATACATCAGAGTAAGGCCCCCTGACCTGAAGAAGTTCTCGCCTACAGACATGGAGCACGTAGGATGGTATTACATTCCGATATGGACAGAAATGCCTGTATGGACAGATCCTTATGAAAATAAAAACACCAATATGAAAATAATTTCATACATAATCCCCATGTACAGGAAAGGGGAACTGCTTGGTGTTGTAGGCATGGACATAAACCTAGCGTCAATAAAAGACATAATAGATTCTCTGCCTCAGGAAGGAATGCTGTCGCTCCTTGTCGGAAAATCAGGCAGTCTTTTGTACTACAACAATGCAAACCTTCTGCAGAAATCCGTAATACAGTCAGCAGAGATAACCGACATAATGCACCAGTTGAAGCACAATAAGTCAGGCTATGGACTTAGCAGTTTTTACTGGGATAGTGTTTTATATTACGGACTTGAGCATCTCCTTGACAATGACATGAAGCTCATAATGTCCATATCATCAAAAGAAATAAACAACATACTATACAAACATGTTCTTGTTACAGGATTGTCGTTAGTCTTAACCTGTATCATGCTGGCACTATTACTGATGTTTAGCATTAAGACAATCATCAATCCAATCAGAATAATTAATAAGGCAACGACACAGCTTTCAAGGGGTGAATTGAACATCTCCATTCCATACAAATCAAATAATGAACTCGGTCAGCTTGCCGAAAGCATCCGCAAAATGTCACATCAGATGCAGGAATACATTGAATACATCCGGGAACAGACTGAACGTGAAAGAAAAGCAAAAGAAGAAGCGTTGACCGCAAGCAGTAATAAGACTCGCTTTCTTGCAAGCATGTACACTTCACTGCATGAAATGGACTTGAATACAAACACATTTATGGAAGTTCATACACGCAAGGACATTGCAGAAATCGTCGGAAACAAATTCAACAATGCCAGAGAGACCATACAGCATGTCATGGAAAGAAGAATTAAAGACGAAAGCGCAAAGAAAGATTTCATGAACTTCATAGACTTTTCTACACTTGAAGAACGCATGAAAGACAAGACGACGATTGCAAAGGAATTCTACAGCGTTGCAAATTACTGGTGCAGGGCAAGATTTATTCTTATTGACAGAAATCAGGACGGAACACTGCACCATGTCATGTGGGCAGTTGAAAATATAAATGATGAATATACAGAACGTGAAAAGCTCAGAAACGAGGCAGAGCGAAATGCCGCGGCATCACAGGCAAAAAGTGCATTCCTTGCAAATATGAGCCATGAAATCCGAACCCCTATAAATGCTGTTCTTGGCATGAACGAAATGATTTTAAGGGAAGCTAACGATAAAACTGTACTCGAATATGCGTCAAACATAAAGAATGCAGGCGCAAGTCTCCTTGAGATTGTAAATGAAATTCTTGATTTTTCAAAAATAGAAGCCGGCAAGATGGAACTTTTGCCCGAGAACTATGACATATCATCTATCGTAATAGACCTTGTAAACATGATAAGTGGAAGGGCAAAGAAAAAGAACCTTGCATTCAACCTGAATATAGATCCTACTCTGCCCAAAACACTCCATGGCGACAGCATAAGAATAAAGCAGTGTGCCATCAACCTTTTGACAAATGCCGTAAAGTACACAAAGGAAGGTTCTGTCACTTTTACAGTAACTCATTCTCGCAAAGGGGAAAGCAAGACTGTCATAAGAATTACGGTAAAAGACACTGGAATGGGCATTAAGAAAGAAGACATGAACAAACTGTTCTCGCCTTTTGAACGAATAGAAGAAGGCAAAAACAAGACTATCGAAGGCTCCGGGCTTGGGATGAGCATTGTCACAAGGCTTCTTGACATGATGAATTCAAAACTGGAAGTAAAGAGCGAATACAACAAAGGCTCAGAGTTTTCGTTTAGCATAGAACAGGAAGTCGTAGACTGGACAGAGATTGGAGACATAAACACAACCTATCAGAACAGCATAAAAATGATGCAAAGTTACAAGGAAAAGCTTCATGCTCCAAAGGCACATCTACTTTTTGTTGATGATACGGAAATGAACCTTGAAGTCATAAAAGGATTTCTTAAAAAAACAGGCATAAAGCTTGATACCGTAACAAGCGGAAAGGAAGCTCTTGAAAAGGCAAGGCAAACATGTTACGACATCATGTTCATAGATCACCGAATGCCGGACATGGACGGCATTGAGACACTGCATGAATTAAAGGCAATGGAAGACAACAAAAGCCTTGGGAAGCCTTGCATTGCGCTTACTGCAAATGCCATAAGCGGTGTCAGGAAAATGTACATAGAAGAAGGGTTTACGGATTATCTTTCAAAGCCTGTCAACCCTGACAAACTTGAAGACATGATAAGGCAGTACCTGCCACAAGAGTATCTGGAAGATTTTTCAGAGGAAGAACGAAGTTCTTCTGCTGATTCTGACGATGCGGAAAAAATTTCTGACTTCTTGCAAATGATAAGGAGTACAGAGGGTATTGATGAAAAAACAGCTCTTGTAAACTGCGGAACAGAAGAAATTTTAAAGACTGCCATAGTAAAATATCATGCATCAATAGAAGAGACCTGCAGGCAGTTGCAAAAGTTTTTTGATGATAAAGACTGGAAGAATTACGGCACAAAAGTACATGGACTCAAAAGCACGTCACGGCTCATTGGGGCAACAGAGCTTTCATCACAGGCGGAACATCTGGAACATTGTGCAGACAGGGAAGAGGTGGATGAAATAAAAGCCAAGCACCCGGCACTCATGTCCCTGTACAAATCATATACACAAAAACTTGCTGCCTTTGTTCCAGAAAAGGAAGAAGAAGGTACAAAACTTGCAATTTCAACAGATAAACTAAAAGAAAAACTTAATCAGATTGCAAAATGTGCAGAAGACTTTGACATTAACGGTCTTGACGATATAATAAAAGAGATTGCACAGTTTGAAACGCCTGATGAAATGAAAGATTTACTGGAAAAGGTTAAAACCTGCATTGATAATGTAGATTTTAAGGGAATAAGGGAATTACTGGCTAACCGGTTATAAGGCTTCATAGCAGGAGAAAATTTATATGGTAAAGGAACTTTATGTAATTGCAGACAAGTCTCGTCTTGTAGTAAAGAATTTTTTGAAAGAATTGGAACCTATGGGAATAAACATTCATATAGTTCCCCCTGCAGTTGGTGACATTGCGTGCTTACCAAAAGAACACATTCATGTAATTTTCTTTTTAGGCGAAGACATAAACTCAATCATATTGCAGACAATCTTAATGGCAAAGAAAGAACTGGACATGGACCTTTACCTCATAGGAACACCAAACAATCTGTCTATAGAAGAAGCAAACTTGTACAACAGCATTCCTTCAACAAGATTTACATCATTCAACCCTGACCTTGAGAAGATGCTTTCCGTCATAGAAGACAATGACCTTGAAAAAAAGAGGGTTCTTGTTGTTGATGATGAGCCAATCATCCTAAGGAGCGTAAAGGGATGGCTTGAAGATTCATTTGAAGTTTTTCTTGTTAATTCAGGTGAAATGGCAATAGAGTTTCTTGACAAGCATCCTGTCGATCTGATACTGCTTGACTACAAAATGCCGACAATGGACGGACCTGAAGTTTTAAGACGGATACGTGCAGACGAAAGGCTTAAAAAGCTTGCAGTCATATTCCTTACGGCGAACAATGACAGAGAAATGATAAAAACAGCCCTAAGCTACAAGCCTGAAGGCTACATATTAAAAACAATGGAGCCTGCCGACATAAAAAAATCCGTAAAGGAATTTTTTAAGAACAGAATACAAACATTCTCTTGATATTTTTTATTGCCATTTGTATTCAAATTGTATTCAAAATCTTTCCGTTGCATGATAGAATAGCGGCGGTGGCTCTATGTTAAATATTAATAATAATACCTCAAACATCAAGCGAGAAATTCTTATACGAATTGCAAAGCTCCAATTTGAAGGGAAGCTCGAAGAAGGCGTTCATTTTATTCCGCGCGAAATGGCGCCTAGAAACAGCACTCCCATGCGTTGCTGCATTTACCATGACCGCGAAATTTTAAGGATGCGAGTTCTAGCCCGAATGGGGTGGTCAATAGAAGATGTCGATGAAGAAAGGACTCTCGCTTCCTATGCGAAAGATGCTCTTGCTCGAGAAAAACCTACATGGCCCATGCTTACTGTTCTTCATGACGCATGCAATGCTTGCGTCCGCTCACATTACATGGTAACAAATGCATGTCAGGGGTGTTATGCACGCCCGTGCATGATAAACTGTCCCAAAAAAGCAATTACCGTAGACCGTCATGCTCAAATTGACGAAAAGGCATGTATAAACTGCGGTTTATGTATGCAGAACTGCCCCTATCATGCCATAATCAAGATTCCTGTACCTTGCGAGGAAGCCTGTCCTGTAGGAGCAATTACAAAAGATGAAGACGGACACGAAAAGATAGACTATGACAAATGCATTTTCTGCGGCAACTGCATGAGGGAATGTCCTTTCGGAGCAATGATGGACAAAAGCCAGCTTGTAGACGTAATCAATAAAATAATGGACAAGGACAAGAAAGTCGTTGCAATGTATGCCCCTGCCATTTCCGCCCAATTCAAGATACTCCCGGGGCAGCTTGAGTCGGCTTTACTTGCAGCAGGTTTTGACAGGGTATGGGAAGTTGCTGTAGGAGCAGACATTTGTGCTGACAACGAGGCTAGGGAATTTGAAGAACGCATGGAACGTGGCGACAAAATGATGACGACATCATGCTGTTCTGCTTACGTGCGTGCAGTACATGTTCATGTTCCAGACTTGAACCCATGCGTTTCCGAAACACGAAGCCCTATGCATTACACCGCAGAAATTGCAAAAAAGGCAGACCCTGGCTGTGTAACGGTATTTATAGGTCCATGTCTTGCAAAGCGAAGGGAAGCCTTTGACGATGACATTGTAGATTATGTTCTTTCTGCAGAAGAAATTTCTGCCCTGTTTGAAGCAAAACAGATTGATGTGGCAAAGACGGAAGCCGTACCAGGTACAATCATTCCTACATCAAGCGGAAGAAACTTTGCAAAGTCAGGCGGAGTTGCTGAAGCCGTGCGTCTGCGACTGAAAGACGATTCAATTCTGCGTCTTGCAAAAATCAATGGCTTAAGTAAAGGCGGCATGAAAATGCTTAAAGCCTACGGCATGATAAACTCAGGCAAGATTCCGACTCCAAAGGAATGTCCGAATCTAATAGAAGTTATGGCTTGTGAAGGAGGATGTATTGCAGGACCTTCTGTCATTACAAACTCCAAGCAGGCAGAAAATCAGTTGGACAAATATGTAAAGGGTGGTGCTCAGGATACGATATAGTCAGATGCAGGTATGGGCTTTTGCTACGATGGAGTTCTTCTAAAAGATTTTTTACTTTACTAGAAAGAATATATATGATATTATAAATAATATGAAAACTCAAAAGACTGTTGGAAAACTTTTTAATGACAAATCCATTCGTTGCGAATGGGATGAAAATGAACAGGACTGGTACTATTGTGTAACCGATGTCGTAACATTTTTCAAGGATAATAGCGATACTGATGATTATATAAAAAAGCTCAGAAAACGCGATACATCCCTCAGTAAAGTATGGGAAGACCTTATTGTGTTGATTCCTGTACAGACTAAAGGAGGCGTTCAGAAGGCAAAGTTTGCAAAGACAGCAAACATGCTCCGAATCCTTTTCTCTGTAAACTCAGAGAAAGCAAATGCATTCAAAATGTGGCTCGCAGAAACAGGAGCAGGCTTGGTATACGAAAATACTGCCCCTACAATAACTGCAATTTTCAAGGATTACTCTGTACAGAAGATAAGTCAGAAAGCAAAGGCTCTGGCCAAGATAAGGGAAAAGGCTGAAGCAGCAAAAGCAAAGACTACAGAAAAGAAAGCTCCTGCCAAAAAGGCAGGAAGCAAGACGACAAAGGCAAAGTCAAAAACAGTAAAAACAGCAAAACCTGCCGCTAAGAAGACCGGCAAAACAGCTGCAAAGAAAACATCTTCAAAAAAATAAATTCCGTCTTTGCCAAAGCGGCCGTCTCAGCCTTTACAGGACGAGGCGGCTTTTATTATTTCATTATACATGTCATAAAATGCGACATGAGAGTTTCGTGCAAGAGCGGCAACGCTTTCATATTCAGGATAATACCTTTCTTTACCACCAAGCTGAACACATTTTACCCGTGCCGTACCGTATTGAGTCTGCACATCCACTACTTTTCGATCAAGGATTGAACGTTCTGCCTTAAATTTGCGCATACCTATGGTAGTCGTATGAGTAAAGATTATATCTTCCATTGACTGGCAGGAATTTTCCGTACATATTACATTCAATACCCATGCAGGCCGATTCTTTTTCATGAAGCATGGGGTATAAAATACATCTCTAGCCCCTGCTGCAAACAGCTCTTCCATTACAAACCCAAGATTTTCGCCAGTACAGTCGTCAATGTTTGTCTCTATCTTTACGATGGAATCAGAGCAGCCGTCATTCTCCAAGCAATCTTCTTTTATGAGCATGGCCCGAAGAATGTTCGGATGCTCATAAGTGCGTTTTCCAGCTCCCATTCCTGTGCGAACTATTGTCATTTTCTTTGGCAAAATTCCCGATGTCCGAACAGCAGCAACAAAGGCAGCTCCCGTAGGAGTAATAAACTCCCCTTTTGCCGATGACAGCTCTACAGGCAACGAATATTCCTGAATAATATTTGCCACCGCCGGAACAGGAACAGGAAGAATGCCATGCTGACAGCGGATAGTCCCTGTTCCCTCAAATATACGTGGAACATAAACATTCTGAATGCCTAGGCTGTCAAAACATACCGACATGGCAATAACATCAACAATGGAATCTACAGCTCCAACTTCATGAAAATGCACCTGTTCTACAGGGATGCCGTGAGCCTTTGACTCTGCCACGGCAATGATTGAAAAAACTGAGAGTGCAAGAGTTTTTGCCTGTTCCGTCATGTACGTAAGGTTTATTATTTGCGAAATTTCATTCATTCCGCGATGTGTGTGATGGTGCTCATGATCATGATGATGTCCATGAGCATGTTCGTGTGCATGAGTATGTTCGTGAGAATGCTCATGTCCGAAAAGATAATCCATGTCATGGTCATGGGTCTCTTCTTCAAGAATTACAGAAAAGTCACAGCATTCAATACCATTTTTCTTTACACGTGAAATTTCAGTCCTGAACTTAAGGGGAATTGAATCCAAAGCACTTTGCAAAGCCTGCCTGTCAGCACCGACATCAAGCAAGGCTGCTACCGTCATGTCACCGCTGATTCCACCAGCACATTCAAGATAAAGTGATTGTCCTTTCATAAATTGTTCCCCTGTACTGCAAGCCGATTTATCATGGCCGCATTATATCCGGCTCCATATCCGTTATCTATATTAACGACAGATATGCCATTTGCACAAGAATTAAGCATGGAAAGAAGAGCCGAAAGCCCACCAAAATTTGCCCCATACCCGACCGATGTAGGAACGGCAATGACAGGAACTCTGACAAGGCCACCTATTACACTTGGTAAAGCCCCTTCCATTCCTGCTACAGCTATTATGACATTGGCCGTTCTTATGTTTTCAATTTGAGACAGAAGCCGATGCACCCCTGCAACTCCTACATCATAATACCGATCAACTTTTGCCCCGAAATATTCAGCTGTCTGAGAAGCTTCTTCTGCCACGCCTATGTCTGAAGTTCCTGCAGAACATACAGCTACGCATCCGGATCTGGCAGGAACAGCTTTATTTGTTTCTGTAATTTTTAATATATGAGACGTTTCATCATATTCAGCCTGTGGAAATAATTTTTTTACAGCCTCTGCCTGCTGAGCATTTGCGCGAGTACCAAAAGCCTGTCCGTCTGATTCAAAAAGACGTTTATAAATTTCAACAAGGTGTTCTGTAGTTTTTCCCTGACAGAATACTGTTTCTGAAAATCCTGTACGATTTTTGCGATCCGTATCCAAATTTGCAAAATCAAATGCATCTTTCATATAGTAATTTTATTCTAGCAGATAAAATTATATGCGACTAGCTTTTTTTTAAATCTATGTTAGACTTATTATAAAGGATTGAGTAATGAATTTAAATTACAGAATTATTGACAGTGATATTTTTGAATCGTACATGGCCCTTGAAGGTTGGGACAATTTTCCACTTTTAAAGTCTTATACCGAAGACGGAGAGTTTCCCTTCATACTAAAAAATGAAAGCTTCATGATTTTTGACTACAAGCCTTCAACAGGATTCCTTAAAGCCGTATGCATATACAAAATGCTAGGAGACACACTTTGCATCGATCTGTTTGAAGTAAACAAGGAATTCCGTCACATAGGAATAGGCACTCTTGCCCTTGAACGACTTATGCTTGAGACAGGAGCAAAAAAAATACTTCTGGATGCAAAAGACACAAATGCTGAAATCTTCTGGAAAAGTATCGGCATGGAAAAAGTTGACAATCAGACATACAGCATGATATAGGGCAAACCAAAAAACGCCATAAGCGAATTTTTGATTTGCCCTAAAAAGGAGGAAGGAGTATTATTTTTTAAGTGTACGGAAATGGCTTCGGATAAGTTTACCAGACTGAGTAAGATCGTTTTCAGTCCAACCGGATGTTTGCGCAAAACCACTAGAAATTACACTTGCAGTTTCGTCTTTGTTGCACAGACTCCAGTTTATATGGCTCAGATTATATTTCTGAATCAGTTTAAACCACTCCATTGTCTGATACTCATCATACCCACCGTTACCAGACGCATCGCAAGTGCCAAACTCCGTTATAAACACAGGAAGTCCGAGCTTTATTGCATTTTCAAGTTTTGCCCTCATTGCATCTGTGTGAGTATGGGCATAGAAATGGAATGCATACATAATGTTTTTGAAAGCCTTTATCTGGTTTGATGCTGCCTTGTCTACATCCTGTGACCATGTATTGGTTCCTACAATGACAATTGCATCAGGTGCATTTGCCCTGATAACAGGAATTACTTCTTCCGCATAAGGCTTAATCTGAGTGTCCCAGTCTGAGTCTACAGGTTCATTACATATTTCATAAAGAACATTTCCATAACCTGCATACTTCTTTGATATCTCACCAAGGAATTTTTTAGCTTCTTCCTTATATTTGTTCGGATTGTCATTGTGAACATGCCAGTCAACAATTACATACAAGCCCTGTGCAGTTGCAGAGTCAATGCCGTTGCAGACTACATTTTTAAGCTGTTCCTGATTGCCTCCATTACAGTACCCTTCATAGTCACCAGGATACAATGCAAGACGGACACAATTTGTGTTCCAGTCATTGCGCAAGGTAGCAAAGTTTTCTTCTGAAACATAACCAGGGAACCATGAAAGACCATGTGTAGACATGCCGTAAAGCTGAACCTTCTGATTTTTAGCATCGTACAAAGATGTTCCATTTACATGAAGTTTTCCGTGCCGTGCAAAAGGAGTTCCTTTTACAGCCGCAGGATCCGCACTCTGTTCTTCAATATTCTGGGCAACAAGCTGCTCTCCATTTTCGTTCACTGTGTTTACCTCTACAACAAGCATTCCGTATCCCTGAATGCGAAGACCGTTTTCCTTGATAGCTTCCCTCTCTTTTGCAGTAGGAGTGTAAATGATTGAGTTGTCAGCTTTTACAAGGAAAATAATATCATCCTGCATACGAACATCTTCTGCCGCTGACGAAACTTTTCCCTTGTAGACAGTCCTCCACGGATTTGTATTGTCCACGTAAAGCTTTATGTTAAAATATGCAGCTCCCTTTTCGGAAGGAGAGCGGTTTGTAATTATCTGTATAGAAAAATCATCTATTCCCTGAAACTTTGAGGCAGGAATGCCAAAACTCTGCCAGTTACCAAGGTCAAACAGACCTTCTTTCTTTTCAGGATTGCGAAGTTCTATTTTTTTTACAGAAACACCAAAACCATGTATTGCCATGCCGTGTTTTCTGAGCATTTCGGCTTCCTGCTGTGAAAGGGTAAGAATGACTGTACCCGAAACCTTTTCAACAGTTATTTCACCATTGCTGAAACTTGCTCCACTGACACCACCATTTCCAAGTTCAGTCCACCCATCCGTCATTGCATACACTTTGATTTTGTGGTAATCGGCTTTTGTCTGAACGGTAGAAATACGTATGACAGATCCCTCTTCTGCATTCTTAAACAGAATGTCTGGGTACGTTATATTTTTTGACCAAGACAAATCGCCAACTTTTTTTGCCAGCTGAACTTTTGTTTCTGACTCTGCATGGACATAACACAGAGTCATGGCTGCGGCAACAGTTGCCATAAAAAATCGTTTTACATTAATCATGTTGTTTTACCAGTCTTTCCGTCAAGTGCCGTTTCAACAAGCACTCCATTTTTGTACACAAGTTTCAGTGAAAAAAACGGAGCATCCTGTGCCAGCAGACGCAGAAAGATTTTATCTCCTTCCCATAATGTAAGTTTTTCTATGTGTTCTTTTAAAACCCATTCTAGTTTGCCTTCATTACATTCAACAAGATTTCCACTAAAATCATTTGATGTATAAAGACACATGTATTCAGCAGGATTGTCGTCTGAAAGGAACGTAACAATACCCCTGAATTTAAAGGAATTCAGCGTAAGTCCGGTTTCTTCCCTTACTTCACGCAAAAGACAATCCTCAGGACTTTCACCGGCTTCAAAATGACCGCCAACGCCAATCCATTTATCACGATTTTCGTCATCCTTCTTATTATATATTCGGTGAAGCATGAGGTAACTGTTATCTTTTTCTATGTAACAAAGTGTCGTTAATTGAGATTTCATAGTGCAATTATACAATAAATGACGCAAGTTGTTTATAACTTGCAGATACTTACCTAAATTCTGTGGATAAATAGTGAATTTATGTGCTAATTTTGTGGGAAAATGTTTGAACATTCTTATTATAACTTTTTCTTTTTCTTGTATTATATATATTTAACTTGTGGAAAAGTTTATCTTTTTATTCTATCTAGAAATGTGAAAAACTGTTAATAACTCCGCAAAACCTGTGGATAACTCCTTTATCTATTTATATATTAGTGCTTTCTTTTATGAAAAAGTCATGTTAGAATTAAATTAATGCCTGTTTTAGACTATAATATTCATTATGACATTGCAGCTTTTGTCCTATATGTCCTCTTAGCTTATTTTTTCTATTCAAGAAAAGATCTATCGGCTTTTCAAAATAGATTTTTTTCAGGAATATTCTTTACCTCGATTATAGCCACAATCCTTGATGCATCCGTATGTTTTATGCTAAATGACAAATTCTGGTTCCCGGATGATTTTACGACATTTGTCATCAGCCTTTACTTTCTGCTCCGTAACTTGATGCCATATTTTCTGTTTCTATATGCTCTTGCAGCGACCGGAAGAATGACCGTACACGGGAAGCCCTTTTTCATACTCATTTCACTACCTCTGTCGTTGGACTTTATTGCCCTGCTCCAAAACGCTATTACTAAAAACATATTTTTCATGCAGGAAGGCAACTGTTACAAAAGTAAATATTATATGGCATTACTTATTGCCTCAATGACTGTTTACGGAGCATTAACCATATACCTCGTAACAAGGTACAGGAATTCATTTTCTGACACACAGTCATCGTCCAATATATTTGTAATACTAAGCTGTATTGCACTGTGCTTTGTCAAATATTACTTTATATACATAAAGCTTGAAATGTTTTTCAGGGCTATTGCCTTACACATATTCCTGTTTTCAATGGAAAACAAAACGGATGTAATAAATCCAAATTCAAATGTTTACAACCGAAAAACCTTTGAAAAACAGACAATACGAATGCTTAACAGCAAACGGCCTTATACAGTCATCATAGTAAAATTAAGCAACATCAGAGAATTGATTTCTATTTTTGGTATAGATTTTATCAATAGGCTTCTGACACGAGACATTACCAATTATTTTGAAACAGTTGTCTTTGACAGAAAAAACATTTACGACTGCAACCATTACACTTTTGCCATTATTATAGATGAAAAACATTCTTCACGTGCAAAAGACATAGCAGAAACATTTCATGAAAAATTGACTAGGGACTGGATATATGACAACCTCAGCATACCTTTGTCTGTTACCATTGGCATAATAAACATTCCTCTGGATTTAAACACACTTGATTCCATGATGCAGTTTATTGATACGACAGAAGAGAATCACCACTACAAAATAGCCGTTCTAAAAGACAGTCGGTTAAATTTATTTAAGAGAGAAACAAAGATTTTATCGTTAATAAAGCAGTCCATTGAAAAAAAGACAATAAAACTGGTATTTACACCTGTTTGGGACTGTGACAGGAAGACTTTTCACGGTGCAGAGGCTTTCGTACAGATTGAAGACAGTGAATTAGGAATTATTTCCGATGAAGAAATAACTTCAGTTGCCGAGAAATATGGAATAATTCGGGAATTAGGAATTTTCGTAATGCATGAGGCATGCAAATTTACGACATCACCAAAGGCAAAAAAAGAAGGTTTTTCTGGTTTAGTCATAAATCTTTCCATAAGCCAATGTCTTCAAAGAGACCTGCCATTTATTTTTAAGGAAATTGTCAATTCATACGGCTTGCATACAGAGCGCATTTATTTTGACATCAAGGAAACTTTTACGATAATGAACACTCCGTCAGCCCTTCATACTATCCGTAACCTATGGGACTTGGGATTCTTTCTTGCACTTGATGATTACGGCATAGGCAATACAGACATTACATCTCTATTTACAATAGGCTTCCGTACTGTAAAATTTGCTCCAAGTATTTTAAAAAAAGCAAAAAATTCCGAACCTGCAAGAATTTTTTTAAATCATACAATAGCAATGTTAAAGGAAATGAATATTGACATAGCAATGAACGGTGTGGACACAAAGGAACTGAAAGCCTTTTCTGAAAAAGCTGGTGTTAATTTTTGTGAAGGAGCATATCTTGGAAAACTTCTCCCTGAAGATAAATTTATAGAATTTTTACACAATGCAAATTTTTCTAGCAACACTTAAGCTGTACAAGCCCCTTTCCCCGCAGTTTCTGAAAGAACTGAAGAATGAGTGCCTTGAGTGAAACATTTTCACTTATAAAGTCTTTCACTTGCTGAACAGATTTTTCCCTGTCAGTGCATTCTGGCTTTAACAGCAAAATTAAACGCATTAACTGAGGAATAATTGGTACAAGAGGACTAAACTTGCCTTCTAGACTTACAGCAATAGGTTCCTGCATATAAGTCCATGTAAGAGTGCCACCATTGGCTAAAACCGGCAGCCCCGCAAGCCACCAGCATTTTTCTATCTGTACATGACTTTTATATTGAGAGTCTCGCTGCTTTTCATAGCTTTCAATTGCTTTTGCAATGTAATCTCCAGATATTGTAGGACGAGGCGTCTTAAACGAAAACCAAGAACCTACAGGAGCATCCAAAGACTGACCATGCATCCATGCATTAAGGGCAGCATTCAATCCGTTTCCGAATTTCTGAGATTTCTGTTCTCCTTCAAAATGAAGTCCGTTTTTTGCAAAAAGGCCACTGTTTTTGGGAATGACAGGCTTTAATTCAGGATGCTTACCTTCCTTCCATTCCTTGTAAATGCGGGAGTGTCTGGTAAGTGTAAATTTATGCCAGAAAGAGCTGTCCAAAAGCCCTGCTTCATAGAACTGACGAAGAGTTTCCATTGAGTTTATAAGATCTTGTGCGCTCTCATTCCAATATCCGTATATCATGTATGCATGAACAAGAATGCCAGCTTCCTTGAAAGCACAACATGCATTGACAATGGCATTTATGTCTGTACCTTTGTGGATGTCGTTTAAACCAGCCCCCGTAGCAATTTCAATGCCGCCTGAAACACCGATTAAACCTCCATAAGACAGAAAATCGGCAATATCCCTGGTAAAAACTTTTTCAAAACGTATATTGCCCCAGAATGACAGGACATTACCGCTTTGGGCATTGAGAAAAGCAAACTGTTCCATTGCCTTAGGCGGCATTGCCTCATCTACAAAATGAATGCCGTAAATGCCGTGCCGGACAGACTGCTCTTTCAGTCCGTAAAACAAATTCTGCACGTGCGTCATGCGGTATGAAGCAACATAGTCCAGCGTAACATCACAGAATGCACACTGATGCCAGTAACAGCCGTGAGCAAGATAAGCCTTTATCCATGTACCGTCAGACCAGATTCGCTGCATTGGATTTGTGTCGTCCGTCATTCGTGGATACTTCGAAAAGTCTATGTCACTGTAATCGGGTACGATTTCCGCTGTCTTGCTATTTTCAAATTCCTGCAAGTCACGAACATCTTCTGCAGGAGCAACGATAACGGGCAAGTTTTGACTGCCACTTGTCCTGCCAAAAAGACGAGTCTTGTACAAAGGTGTCTGTCCTTCTTCAACACAAGCCCCCTTTGCAAGCAGACCACTCTGAAACAACGCCCTGTATGAACCATAGCCACGATCATAGCTGATTGCATCAATAAAAGATGCAAGCTGGAATTCTTCAGTGTCGCGAAGCTCTGTGTTTACAAAGCCTCCTCCCATTACAATAAAGGCATTGTCTTCATATTTCTGCCTGAAATACTGTGCCGTTACAAGAGCCGCAGTAAAAGTACCTGGAAAAGGAACACTTATACACACTAAAAGCTTAGAATCATCAACATCATAGCACAGAGTGTCAAAACTATCGTGCAGGAGAGGTTTATAAAAAAACTCTAAAACAGGAGAATGTATTCCTTTTTCTATGTCGCTAAAACTTGTCTCACTAATGGCAAGAGATTCTCCATAGCGGACAAGTGCAAATTCATTGTCAAAAGCAACGGTGATGTAATCCGCAAGGTCTGCAAGGGCAAGACTTGCAAGAAAACGGGCGTCATCAACGGAAGGTTCATGGTCAAGGTTTTCAAGATATGAGTCCATTCTGTTGCCACGCGGTGCATGTGGCGAAAAAATAAAGCGGTGACACAGTTCACGTCCGCTAATGCCGCCGTCCCCAAGGATTGCGACGATAGAATCTATCCACTGTGTCCATGTATCTTTTTGTGAAAGATAACGGTACAGGTTTGATGATGTTGCCATGTCACCACTCTCCTGTGCCCTATGAGCAATGGCAAGTGCATTCTGTTCACTTGCAGCAAAAAGAGTTTCAAGCCCCTTTTTGCAAAATATGCGGGAAAACAGCTGAATGCTTAAATCGTACCATTTTACATTATTTCCTGACTGCCTGAAAAAAGAAGCAAGATATGCCCCGGAAGGATATGCAGTATTTAACTGAACAAGCGGCGGCTGAATAATGACAACATTCATGCCGATATGATAGTATAATAGAATGATAACGGCAAGGAGTTGCTATGGCAGAAACAAAAGAACAAGAAGCATTGCTTCAGGAATGGATTTCAGAAAGTAATCGAATCGTATTCTTTGGAGGTGCAGGAGTTTCAACAGAAAGCGGCATACCAGACTTTCGCAGTGTAGACGGTCTGTATCACCAAGAATGGAGCTATCCGCCCGAGACAATTTTGAGCGCAGGCTTTTTTGCCGACAATCCGATTGAGTTCTATAAATTCTACCGCGCAAAGCTTCTGGTTACAGGCATAAAACCCAATGTCGCCCACCTTAAGCTTGCAGAACTGGAACAGAAAGGCAAGCTGACAGCTGTCATAACACAAAATATAGACGGTCTGCATCAGGCAGGTGGCAGCCGTAACGTGCTTGAAGTACACGGCAGCGTCCTTAGGAACCACTGCACTCTGTGCGGCAAAAAATATGATGTAGAATACGTGCGCAACAACAAAGATAAAAAAGGTGTTCCGCGATGCAAAGACAAAAAATGTAACGGAATCATAAAGCCGGATGTAGTACTTTACGGAGAAAGCTTGGACGATGACGTTGTTTCTGCATCTATCCGGGCATTGCAGGAAGCGGACATGCTTATTATAGGAGGTACATCTCTTACAGTGTACCCGGCAGCAGGCTTTATAAATGCTTTCCACGGTAATCATCTTGTACTGATTAACCGTGACGCAACAGAAAGTGACAGCATTGCAGACCTTGTAATTCACGACAGCATTGGAAAGGTTTTGGACAAGGTTAAGGTTTAAAAGCAAAAGGCTTCATGGAGAGAATTCCATGAAGCCCATTAAACCAGCATTTCTTTATTTAAAATTTTACATGGAAACCAGCACTAAAGTTAAGTCCTCGGGGAATAACACCTTCTGAGGCATTTTCTGTCTTTATGGTTGAAAATCCCATGTCATAACGCAAATCCGTAACAAGAGCCATTGCTGGAGACAGTGCATAAGAAGCTCCAATTCCTGCAATCGCACTAAAAAGAATGCGTGAATCAGGGTCTGACGTTGACTTAGATTTGTCATTCTTCAAATCGCCAGTTATAAACGATACCTGAGGACCTCCTTCTACAAACAGAAAAAGGCTCTGATTAAGAGGAATACCGTAATTTATGAGAACTGGCATGACAATGCTATTATATGACAATGTGGAATCCAGATTATACTTGCTGGACTTAAGTCCTATAGAATTATGCATAAAGCCTATTTCCGGCTGAACGTACAGGTTTTCTACTACGGAAATAGGAATTTTACTGAATACAGCACCTCCGTATCCCCAGTTTTTCTTTGCATCTGTTGACGTATCCTGAATAGAGCTTGATGTACCGGCACCGAAATCTCCGAAGCCTCTGAAACCAAAGGTTACTTCTGAGAATGCCACTGCTGCAAAAGCAACTGACAGACAAATGACTGATAATATTTTTTTCATACATAACCCCTTGATATGCTGTGGATAAACTACCCCTTACTATATATTATAGATAGTTTTAGTGTTCGGTCAAGCTAAATTTATTGATATAACGCCCAGTTTTTGCTATTGTAATACTCAATGAACTGTATTGAATTTTCAGACGTATCTTTTAAATATCCTCCTGTAGAAGGAGACGTTGACGAGAACGGCAAGCAAATAGAGCCGGCTTTTGTTTTTGACCATTTTACAGGTGCAATACCAAAGGGATTTACCAGTTTAATAGGACCGAACGGGTCTGGCAAATCGACTTTTCTTCTTTTGGCATCCGGACGCCTTGCACCCCAAAGTGGTTCATGCAGCCTATACGGACAGGATATACTCCATCTTCCTGAAGAACAAAAAAATCTTCTTGCCTCCGTCATTTACCAGAACATGGAATTTGAATCAAATGACAAAGTGTATGAACTTTTGCATTTTGTATATGAGCACGGAGCATTAAAAGCAAATGCACCGTCTGTAAGAGGTGCTGAAAAAGACCTTCTTGCAGAAGTCATTAGTGTATTTGAACTGGACAAAGTGCTGCAGCACGGACTAAAGGAACTGAGCAAAGGCGAAATTCAAAGGGTACTGCTTGCATTCAGCCTTTTATACGGTAGTGCCAGCATATTCATGGATGAACCTATGTTTGCAATGGAACCAGCACAGAAAGAAACTGCGCTTGAATACCTTAAGGAATATGCCGACAAAACAAAGACCGCATTCTTTATTTCAATGCACGAGCTGGATTTAACGCGCAAGTATGCAGAAAACGTAATCCTGTTCTATCCTAACCGCGACATGGATTTCGGCACCCCGGAAGAAGTCATGACGGATGAAGCACTTGAAAAGGCTTACGGAGTTCCTGTTTCAATGCTCAAAAAAGGTGAAGACATGACAAGGGAAGAACTTGTTCAGTCTGCTAATGCCATCCTTGCAATGCAAAAATGAACATCTGTCTTTTTAGTCAAGAAGAAATCACAAGACCGCTTGCATTAAATGACGAGCGTGCAGTGCACTTAATCAAGATTCTACACAAGAAGGAAGGCGACAGCTTTCATGCAGGCATAATAAACGAACAGGCAGGAACAGCCGTCATTACACAAATTGAAAGCGGCAAAAGCATCCACTTTACGTTTACGCCCGAAACTGACGGCAAGCCGCTTTACCCCCTCATCATGATTATAGGCTTTCCGCGACCGATTCAGCTGAAAAGACTTTTGCGTGACATGGCAGGACTTGGCGTGTGTCAAGTACATCTTGTCGGAACGGAACTTGGCGAAAAGTCTTACCTTAAGGCAGACCTTGCAACAACACAGGCAGGAACAAAAATGCTATTGGACGGCACCGTACAGGCAGCCGGTACTCATATTCCGCTTCTTGTAAGGCACAATTCCTTAAAAGAATGTCTTCAGTACCTTGATAACAGCAAAGACATTCATGACAAAGTAAAACTCTGCATGGGACTTGATAATGTAAAGCCGGAGCAGTCCCTAAGTCAATTTCTTGTAAATAATGAGCAGCAAAAGCCGTCTTTATATATAGCAGCTATTGGCAGCGAACGCGGATGGACAGACAACGAGCGCAAAATCCTTACAGAACACGGTTTTACCCTTCTTGGCATGGGCAACCGCATACTAAGGACGGAAACAGCGGCAACAGTTTCTGCAAGCATCATACTTAGTGCAATGGGTGTTCTTTAAGCGTCATGTTACATCATGCTACCGCAGGCACAAGGAGATTTTATGGAAAATGAAAAAATAAAAGATATGCTGTTGGACATACAGGAATCTGAACTAGAATTTTCTGTAGTGCAGTCAGGAAAAGAAAGCAAGCGTGTAAACGGACTTTACAAGCCCGACACTCGCGAAATCATCCTTCATAATAAGAATTTCAAGACAGACAACCAGCTTGTCTATACGGCAGTACATGAATACACCCATCACTTGATTAACGAAGAACGCATTCAGGAAAACGGTGGCAAGGAACCTCCTCACGAAATGCGAAGCCACACGAAGTATTTTTGGGCTAAATTCAACGGATTGCTTGAAGTCGCAGAAAAAAAGGGTTATTATAGTATAGATGTAGCGTCATCTCCTGAGCTAGAGGCTTTAACAAAGGAAATACGCGAAAAATATATAGAACCGAACGGTCACCTGATGATTGAATTCGGACGAGCACTCGTGAAAGCGCAAACATTATGTGATCAAGCAAACATCCGCTATGAAGATTACATAGACAGAGTTTTACAGCTTCCTCGCAGCACTGCACGGTCAGTACAAAAAGTAAGCGTACTGCCTGATTCTGACGCCTCTATGGGATTCGACAACATGAAACTTGTTGCTTCCGTAAAAAAATCAGATGAAAGGGAGAAGATTCAGGATGCAATAAAGTCAGGGAAAAGCCCTGTCGGAGTTGTAGCCATGATGAAAAAGAAAGCCAAGGAAATTGATCCTAAGGCTAAACTTGAAAAAGAGAGGGAACGGCTTACGAAAACTATTAATGAACTGACACATCGTCTGGAATTTGTGGAGGAAAGTCTTGCAAGTATGTAAATTTATTTTCGGTGCTTTTGCAGTTTTGGCTCTGAACGTCTGTGCCTTTGCACAGTCTTCAATGTTTGACATGACAATGCCTACAGTATCATCTCCGACCATCGGCAACGGATTTTATGTACCGGGTAACAATGCAAATTCCATATATACAGGTCCTTCCCGAAAGAATTCTGCAAAAACTTCTGATTCAGTCGCAGCAGAATCTTCTGAATCAGATAAAAATACATTAATGGCAGACTCGTTGGCATCAGAGACAGAGGCTTCAAAAAGCCAACTCTCATCAATTTCTGCAAGCGACCTTTCACTGCTCAGCCAAAAGGGACTTTTAGGACAGCTCGGCTCTATTTTTGACGACAGAAGTTACTCTTACGAAAATGCATACAAGACAGGTTCTTCAGAAGAAACTAACAGACTCCTAAAAAAAGTACTTAGCCGCCTTGAAGAAATCAAAGGCAATGGAGAAGTTGCCGATGCAACAACCCGTCCTATGACAACAGAAGCTTCTGTTAAAGAAACTTCCATGCAACCTGCAACATCAAATGTTTCCACACAAGACAGGAGTTTAAATTCAAAATCCAACCTGCTGCGCTTTACAGTAAACGGATATGATATATTGCGCTCATGCCGTACAGTTTATATTTCTGACGTTCAGAAAGACGGTACATTCCTTGTAACAGGCGACAGGAGATATAATGCAAACGGAAGGATGATGAACGAAACATTCCATATTCTGTTCAAGGCAAAACCAGACAGTTCAGACTGTTCAAACTACACATCTGCAACAGCCGTAACACAAGATGTTGTAAATCCAAATTCATTCCTCTATCAGCTTTCACAGCGTAAAAACATGGAAGCAACACGCACAGGCAATTTTGTTTCAATGCGAACGACAGATTCCAACTGGAAGCTGGAACTTCTTGTTGATCTAGGGGAATAATACGCATGATAGAAAAACTGCATACTGGTGCAGAGCAGCTAGGTCTTGACCTGCTGCCTGAACAGTACGAAAAACTAGAAACTTACATAGACTGTGTTCTTGAATTCAACAAGACCTATAATTTAATGAAGGCAGACTCTAAAGACGAACTTGCCGTAAATCATGTTCTGGACAGTCTTGCCGCAGTTTCCACTCTAAAAGACATCATCAATTCTTATGCGGCAGCACCAGAACGCTTGTCACAACTAAAAGTTGGCGATATTGGTAGTGGTGGCGGCTGCCCAGGAATTCCACTTGCAGTTGCGTTTCCAGAGGTAAACTTTACTCTTGTAGAACGCATGGAAAAACGATGTATATTCCTTGAATCTGCCGTAAAAAAAATGGGGCTTTCAAATGTAACGGTGCTTTGCACACAGGCCGACAAAGTTCCAGCCTCGTCGTTTGACATTGAAGTATTCAGGGCATTTCATCCATTTGACAAGAAAATAGTAAAGACACTGTTTGCCATGCTAAAACAGGGTGGAACAGTTGCCGCATACAAGGCACGTTCCGAAAAGATAGAGGCAGAAATGCAGGCTGTCAGTTTCCTGATTCCTTCATATAAAAAAATTGCGCTCACAGTCCCATTTCTTGAAGACCATGAACGCAATCTTGTAGTTATCAAGAAGCTTTAAAACTTCAGTTTAGTTTATTTTTTTCAAAAGCTTTGTAAGCTCTGCACGCTCAATCAGATCTAGCGGACGACCTTCCGAATATTTCTTTGCATCATCAGAAAAGCTTCCTGCTGTAAAGCATGTTCCGCGACCAGCTTTTTTATCACGAAGCATATCAAGGAATTCACGGACAAAAAGCTCTCCTGTAACACCTGTAGTACGGAAAAACCTGAACAACTCCGTATCTTCCCACTTAGGAGTATCAATATCAGCAACGATATCCACATAAGAGGCCGCAACCTTTATATCAGCAATCTTTGCAATTCCCCTTTCATAAAACACACCGACAATTTTACGGCACAGAACAACAAATTCACTTGCAGGTCCTGAAAGATAAACCTGAAGATTCTGGTTCTGCCCAAGCTCCTGATAGCGAGCAAGAAGTCCGTTTACATCCTTATAGTTCTGGTTCATGGAACGTACCTGCCGTAACATTGCAAGACCGTCCTGAAGCTTGTTCTGGTCAAGATAGCACAAGGCAAGCCTGTATTGAATTTCAATCTTAGTCTCAGGCGCTATGTTCTGATGCTTAAGGCCAATAAGGAAATCCTGTATTGCAAGATCCTTATTTCCCTGATTCGAGTGATAAATTCCGGCATGAAGGCTTGATACAGGTCCAAACTCAGGGTCTGCCCTAAGGTGAGAGAATATCTGCACAGCTTTGTCACCTGAACCGTCTTCAGCCATTGCCTGTGCATAATAGAACATTATTTCCTTATTCGTAGGATCTTCCGTCATAGCCTTCTTAAAATAATTCAGACTTTCACGGTAATGATGCTGCTTATACAGACACATTGCAAGATAGTTAAAGGCTTTCTCTGTCAGGGGGTCTATCATGAGCGTCTTTTTAAAACATGGAACAGCCTTTTCAAATTGATTCAAATTATAATAGGCAATACCCAAATTTTTGTTAACGCTTATGTTTTGGGAATCCTGCGCATAGGCAAGCGTAAGATATTTTATAGCCTCTTCGCTTGCATTGAGCTTCAATGCAATTTCTCCGGCTCGAACATTTGCCTGGAGCTTGTCTATTTTATCAGAGACGATTGCAAGTCTGGACAGGTTCTGATAAACAGGAAACGCCTTGTCCCACAACTGATTCTGGTAATATACATCGCCGAGAGGAATAAGTCCCGCCGGGTCGTCAGGATTCTTTGAAAGACGCCTTCCCGCTTCTTTCATAATCTGACTCTGAGACTTTACATGCTTAGGCTTACCGCCGGAAACATCCGATGAACTGGCAGGAGCTTTTTTACCCAACAAGACAAGAAGTACAGCTGCAACTGCAATAACAATAATTCCAGCAATTAAATATGTAAACACCATATCAAATCCTTATGTAAGAAAAGTTTCCATCATTCTGTATCGGCAGAAATTCAAATAATCTTTAAAAGGACTGCTTACCGTCTGTGCTCTTCAACAAGAAGGGCTATCCTGTCCAAAGCAGTCTTTATCTTGTCTATTGCAGTAGCATAACAGCAGCGGATATGACCTTCACCGGCAGAACCAAAAGCCGTTCCCGGAACAACCGCAACATTGTGCTTCTGGAACAACTCAGTTGCAAACTCTTCTGCACTAAGCCCCGTACTGCTGATGTCCGGGAACATGTAGAACGCCCCCGTAGGCTCAGGAACAGGAAGCCCCATGTCCGTAAATGCCTTGTACATTAAGTTTCGCCTCTGCTGATAGCTCACGCGCATTTTCTCAACTTCGCTCCAACCATTCTTAAGGCCTTCAAGAGCAGCATACTGACTCATGATAGGGGCACAGATAGTATTGTACTGATGCAGTTTTACAATCTGAGCCATCAAATCTTCAGGAGCCGCAATGTAACCAATTCTCCAGCCAGTCATTGCAAACGACTTTGAAAATCCGTTTAAGATAATTGTATAATCCTTCATTCCAGGGAAACTACCGATTGAAACATGCTTGTATTCATCGTAGACAAGCTCACAGTAAATTTCGTCTGCAATGCACCATATCTGGTGCTCCTTTGCAATCCGCGCAATCTTTTCAAGCTCTTCCTTAGGAATCATCGTTCCTGTAGGATTACTAGGAGAACAGAACATGATGGCCTTTGTCTTAGGCGTGATGAGGGACTTGAACTGTTCCGCAGTAGGATAAAAGCCATTCTTGCTGGTATCAAGGCTTACAATCTTTGCACCGCACAAATGAGCAAGAGGAATATAGTTTACGTAGCAAGGCTCACAGACAATAAGCTCGTCGCCAGGATTAAGCACAGCTCGCAAAACCGCATCAACGCCTTCACTAGCACCAACTGTCACTAAGATTTCCTTGTTAGGATTATAATACATGCCGTAGCGTTCCATATATTTTGCAATTTCGGAACGCAGTTCCAAAAGCCCCCAGTTGCTCGTGTAGCTGGTATGTCCCTGCTCCAGATGATAAAAGGCTTCTTCCCTCATGAGCCACGGAGTTGGAAAGTCAGGCTCTCCAACAGAAAGAGATATGACATCATCGTGACCGATGAGCATCTCAAAAAATTTGCGGATACCGCTAGGAGGTGTTTCCACCATTGCCTTACTAAATTTATCTGATCTCGTATTCATTATGCGGTTACTCCTTCTCTACTGTCAGAACGCTGTTCAATATATACAATGTCGTTCTCTTTATATGTTTTTAAGATAAAATGAGTCTTTGTAGAGCGAACGCCTGCCAAAGTGGAAAGCTTGCGGGCTACAAAAAGGGCAACTTCCTGAAGGGAATCGCCTTCGATTATTACCTTCAAGTCATAGCCTCCACTCATAAGGTACAAGGACTTTACCTGAGGAAAGCGGTAGATTCTGTCAGCAATGCCGTCAAATCCATGCTCCCTTTCAGGCGCAACCTGAATCTCAATTTCGGCACAAACCTTTTCCTTGGCGGCAGTGTCTTTTTCCGGGTTGATGATGGCGGCATACTTCATGATAACACCGTCATTTTCCAGTTTCTGAATGATGGCGTTTACTTCTTCCGGCGTCTTTTTTGTCATTGCAGAAATGTCTTCTGCTGAAAGCCTTGCGTTATCACGCAGTAAATTCAAAATTTCCTCTGATGCGTCCATTATATGCCTCCATGTATAAATATTCCTTTAGAGTACACTATTTCGTGCAAATGTACAAGAAAATGCAATCTTTTTCTTCCATATATATGACGATATTATTGCACAAACTTGGCTATACATTGCAATTATTTCTAAAAATGTTCTTCTATAAATTTATTGACGTATGGAAGGAATTCTTTCTGCATAATCGCTTTGGTATTAAAGCTTGACTGTGAGGCATTGCGGATAAAAAGGTCGGCAGGATTTATCTCTAAAACATCGGAAATCTTGAACAGCAAATCAAAAGAAGGGAATTGCCTTGCACATTCAATGCAGCCAATTGTTGCAGGTTGGCAGTTGCAAAGTTCTGCGAGTTTTGCTTGTGAAAGTCCTTTTATACTCCTGTAATATTTTAAATTCGCAATAAAATCCGCTTGATATGACATCCTGCACTTAGTATAAATAAGGTGATTCTTCATTTAAATTGCTCCAAAACTAGTGACTTTTAGATATTTATATGTTAAAATTAGTAAATGCCGTAATTTACTTTGTTTGGCATATAAACGTTAATCCCATATTCTGTATGGGCTGTATATTACAATTATAATTATGGAGGATTCCTATGAAAAAATTGCCTGTTTTGACTATGTGTCTGTTTGCATTAGCTTTATTCTTTTTTGCATGTTCCAATGGCAGTGATGGTGATGATGATGACGGTTCTGCATCAGCAAAGGTAACAAAGGTAAGTACTGCAGAAGTAGCAGGAAAAACTTTTTCTCTTTCTAGTCCAGCCAGAAGCTCTAGTGCGTATGTTATAATATTTGACGCGAGCGGAACTGGAGGAACTGTTAATCAAGGCGGCACCTCGGCAGGTACTATAACGTATGACGGAGATGTACTTGTGGTAAGCTGTTGGTCTACAAGTTTTTCTCTCCGGCATGTTAATGATGAGATTCGTCTTCTTGATACACGATTTTATATAAAAGAAGATAGGCAGAATGGTTATTATGGTACATGGATTTATGGGGGCGATGAAAGAGATGTCGTTGTTGTTAATAGTAATGGGACGTTGGTAGAAACGACTTATGAGGGTAAAAAGTATTATTATGATTGGAAACTCAAAAACGGACTTATCATGATGAGGCAAACTGGCTCTAGTGCAGACTTTCAGTATTGTGGCTGGGTTTATGATGGGGAAATGCATGTATGGCGCAGTAAATATGTTCTTGTGATTGTGTCTTAGACTTCATTTTCCTAAGCGGTTTTGCCCTTGGTCGTACATGTCTGCCAGGGAAATGAGCACGGTGTCGCCAAGTCCTGCCGTTTCAAACCAGTCGGAAAAACCGCTTAGGGAAAACAAAAGGTATTTTTCCACCTTGTACTTGCTGCTGACAAGGGCTGCCCTTCTTCGCAGTGTTTCCAAGATGCTCCTGTCTACAGGTTCGTTCTTGAACTTGCATTCTCCGACAACAGCCGTTTTGTCAGTGTCTGACACAGCCACGACATCAATGTCTGCCGTCTGCCAGAATTTTTTGCCGCCTGCACTTTCTATCAGTTCCGTTCCCCAGTATGTTCCAGCCCGTGTAATGAACGCACCGAATCTGCCCTGAACGCCCATTTCCAGCGTGTAATGGCGTGCCATGTCCTCAAAGACGCTTCCCATGAATGCATGAAGGGCGGGCTTTACCGCCCTTTCGTAGTAAAGGCTTCCCTGCCCCATCTCAATGACGCTGTAAGCATTCGGAATGAATCTGTACCAGAATTTGAACATGCTGTTCTTTAGCACGTACTGGGTCTTTTTCTTGTTGTTTTCTTCCGTAATGCATTTCCTGCGCTCCACCAGCCCCACTTCCATGAGCTTTTCGATGGAATACAAGACCGTAGGCTCTTTTTCGCGGATTTTTGTCGCAATGCCGTTCAAGGTGTTTTCGCCGGACGCTATCTGTTCAATAATATTGTTTACAAGCGTTATGTCAGAAAACTCCTGTGACAGCAGGTTTCTTGTCTCGTCAAACAAATATCCGTTGGGGCAGAAGAATTGGTTCTTTATGTTTTCGTCAAGGCTCTTTTCTGCATTGAACAGTGCAAGGTATTTTGCAACTCCTCCGGTCACTCCGTAGCAGATTGCCTTTTCCTCTGCCGAATAGTCTGGAACGAACAGGGCTGCATCCTTGTAGTTGAAAGCCTCAAGCTTTATCTGGGAATCCCTCCGCCCAAAAAGGGGGCTTTTTTCGCTTAGGATTTTGTTTTCCATAAAGCTGAGCGCGGAACCGCAGAGGATAATCATCAGGTTCTTTTCCGCCCATTGCGTGTCGATGTATTTTTGCATTATGGAAAGAAGCCCTTCGTCCTTTTCCGCCCAGTACGGAAGCTCATCTATGACAAGGATGAGCTTTTCGCCTTGGAGCTTTTGTGTAATTGCGTCGAAAAGTGCTTCGGGCGAAGAAAATTTTGCATCTTCGTATGCAGGGTCAAGGACGGAAAGAACCTGTCTGGAAAACAGTTCCAGGTTCCGCCCGGCACCTACTTTCGTTGCCGTGTAGAAAATGGTCTTTTTGTCCTTTACGAATTCCCTAATGAGGGATGACTTTCCTATCCGCCTTCTGCCGTAGATTATGGTCATTCCAAAGCCTTTCTTTGCATAGACTTCTTCAAGGCTCTGTAATTCTTTCGTTCGTCCAATAAACATTGCACAGCTCCTTTGCTTTCATTCAAATCAATTTTATTAAAATCAATTTGAATGAAAACTCTTCCTTTAAGGTACCACACAGGCAAAAATCGTCAAGTGGAAAATGAAAGGGCTGTACGTGCGAAGAATCTGGGGAGGCGATGTCTGCCGACAGACAGGCTGCTTTGCACTCAGCATGACCTTCGATGTGTGCAAAACTGATTTTCGCGTGACAGTTTTTGATTATATTGACAGTGCATTGCCGTAGTTGCTAAAGTAGACCTTGAGGTTTTCATGAAAACATTTTTTTCGATTGCGTGCATGATTGTGTGCCTGTACTTTTCAACCGCATTAGTCTTTGCTAAAAACCTTCCCAAAGACCTGCGGGCTGCTTCCCGTGAATATCCTGCTTCCATTGAAAAAGAAGTTCAGGCATTGAACCGCAAAAAGCTTTTGGACGATTCATATTTCCTAAAGTCGCTGAAAACGGAGCTTAAGAACAAAAAGCATTCCGATGAAGAAAAGGTCTATTACTTTTACTTGATGCTGCGACAGATACGCTGGGGATTTGCTGGTGCCGTATGGATTCGTCCCGACGGGCACTACACCGAAGAAGTGCTCTTTCAGTGCCAGACCTATGTCAATTACCGCAGTGAACTGCAGGCACTCAAACTTGATGCCAAGCCGTTCTTTCAGCTGTGCCATGACAATGCCTCTTCAAAGCCTCTGCTTGCAAGCCATGCACTGCTTTTGGCAACCATGCTTGAACGTGACGATGAAAATGCGTTTCATGAACTTGCCGATGTCATTGATTCCGTGCTTCCGACTGCCGGATATCCCTTGCGTTCCATGCTCATACACAATATCAGCTACAGCCTGATTCTTCTTGGCAAGCACGAGTACAAGCTTCCGGCTTTCGCCGTCATGATGGATAGTGCACTGCTTGAAGAGGAAAAAGAAGATGTCGTTATAGGAGGCTCTCTGTCCGGTGACAAAGATGCCGTAACATGGGTGTTCCAGACTCTTATTTCCATAACGGATTCAGCCGATGACCTTTTTGCCGGCACATGCATGTTCCTTTTGAAGCAGATGGTTTCGGACGAATCCTTTAAGGCCATGCTGGACGTGTACCGTTCCCATGCGGAAACCGACTTTCAGCGCAAGCTGGCAGACACTATCATGCAAAGAGACTATGCCGTGCCGTATCTTGGTCCCGACTGGGAACAGCAGGAAGGACTTTTTACAAAATTCTGGGATACGGAAGACGTCATGTTTTCCATGTATGACGATGGGTTGTACGTGAGTAGCGGAAGCTTTTCCGAGTTCATCCCAAACTAGCAGGGCGTAGCGGAGCTTCCCAGTCCACGCTTGCATTCATTGCAGAGGCAAGTCCGTCTATGACGGAATGCAGCTGCGCCAGCAGGGCTTTCTCCCGCTTTTTGGACCTGCGTCCTGCCCCTTCAAACAGCATCTTTGAGGTGTATGCGTCATAACTCACGGCAAAGTCGCTTTCGTCCCTGTGCGCAAAGAATGTTGCCGATGCCGTGTAGGTGATGTGCCCCTGCTCCGAATCCGATGTCAGGGCAACAAGGGCAGCCCTGCGTTCAACCCCGTTGAAAGTGCAAGGCTTGGACTTTTTTACCTGTTGAAGATTAAAAAAATATCCTGTACAATTGTTTCTATTATGGAAAAATTAAAGATTTTACTGGCAAAAGGCAGGATTTATGAATCCGTATATAAATTACTGGACGATGTAGGAATTTCAATCTATCTGCCTGACCGCACATATTTCCCAATTACGAATCAAAAAGATCTGGCTTTTCAGGTTGTAAAGCCTCAGATTGTATCAAACCTGCTTGCAGGAAACAAAGCAGACATAGGTTTTTCAGGCAAAGACTGGGTTTACGAAAACGGAGTACAGGATCAGGTAGAAGAAATCATGGACTTGGGCTTTGACGGAGTGCGCATTGTAGCCGCAATTCCAGACACCTTTAATTATGACGAAATTCTTTCTAAACCAGTAACGATTGCTACAGAATATCAGGCTTTGAGCCGCAAATGGGTTGAAGACAAAAAGATAAAGGGCACAATCTTCCGCACATGGGGTACAAGCGAAGGCTTTGTTCAGGACAACGAAGAATCCATTGCACAGATTCTTATTGACAATACAAGCACAGGTTCATCCCTCCATGCAAATCACCTTAAGATTGTAGACACCTTGATGGAATCATCCACAAGAATGTATGCAAGCAAGGAAGCCCTAAAAGACCCGGAAAAAAAGCAGAAGATAATGGAACTCAAAATGCTGTTCCAGACAGTCTTGAACGCAAGAAGCCGCGTCATGCTTGAAATGAACGTTGCACAGGATAAATTTGACGCACTTGTAAAGGGATTGCCTTCAATGCGCAGCCCTACCGTAAGCCCTCTTTTCGGAGGCAACGGATATGCAATAAAGATTGCCGTTAAAAAAAGCGACGTACCAACACTCCTTCCAAAGCTACAGTCTTTAGGAGCAACAGACATCGTAGAATACGAACTTAGAAAAGTAATGATGTGAGGCTGACCATGGCAAGAACCGCTGAAATTGAACGCAATACTGCAGAAACACAGATAAAGCTTTTCCTTAACCTAGACGGAAAGGGAAAATGCACTGTAAAAAACCCCATAGGCTTTTTTGATCACATGCTTAGCGCATTCTGCAAGCACGGCATGTTTGATTTGAGCGGTGAGCTTAAAGGTGACCTTGAAGTAGACCAGCATCACTTGATAGAAGACACCGGCATTACTTTGGGAATGTGCTTTGCAAAGGCTCTAGGCGATTGTGCCGGCATTTACAGGAGCGGTTTTTTCATCTATCCGATGGACGAAAGTCTGCTCCAGGCAAGCGTCGACTTTGGAGGCAGACCCTTCTGCGTGTGCAATTCTCAGCTTACAAACATTCCGCTTGTTTCAGTCAGCCACGAAGGAAAGCAGTCAAGTTTTCAGACAGATTGCTTTGAAGACTTCTGGCAGGGGTTTGTAAACGGAGCAAAGTGCAACCTTCATCTGGACACAATAAGAGGCAGAAGCGACCACCACAAGATGGAAGGTCTTTTTAAGGCTGCCGCCCGTGCAATTCGTGCAGCAGTTGAAATTGATTCCCGTAGAAATGGAGAAATTCCATCTACAAAGGGAATCATCGTTTAATTCCAAAATAAAAATCCGTGCACTCAAAATTCTCTGTTCAGGCACTAAAACCCTTGTTATATGCATTTATCATCATTGCACTTTTCGCAGGGTGTACCTCCTCCAAACAAATAAAGACTCCGCATACATGCACTTACGAAGATTCAGAATGGGGCAACAGAGACAGAATCCTTCCATGGAAAAATTATTCTGACAACTGCCGGATGTCGCGAAAAAAATTTCATGAGACAGGAAAATCCCTAAACTATTACATCCGTACTGACACAGATAATAAAATCATCTACCTTATATTTGAGGATTCCCACAGTCTTTCAGACTGGATAAATGACTTTGACTATTGCTCGCTGTCATACGAACACGCACCTTACACAATCAATGCGCATGGGGGATTCGTAAAGGTATGGCTTTCTGGAAACGAAAAAGTCATGCAGGAACTTTTGGAGCAGATGGAAAACAATCCTTCGTATGTTCTTATAATCACAGGATGGAGCATGGGAGGTGCATTTGCACATCTTGCATCTGAAGAAATAAACTGGCGCACAAGAAGCGATAAGTCTAATCCCGACACAGGCAAGAAGCCACTTCTTATTACTTACGGCTGTCCGCACCTTCTGTACGGAAAGGACATGAAAGAATATTTTGCAAGATGTACAAAAGCTTGCTATGACTTTGGACATGTGCGTGACAGTTTTTCAAAGCTGCCACCGGAATCATGGAGATTTTTTATAGTCAACCGCATAGAAATCGGTCAGGACGACCATGATTCAAGAATGCCGCACACAAGCTATGGTGAAAAGCAGCTTTATGCACAGATACACATAAACGACACATACGTCACTACTGACGAACTCTCTACTGACGAAAAAGATTAAATTTAAAGCACTCATATTTTACTTGAAATATCAGTAGACAGGATTTATCATTTTATCTTATGAGGATAATAGACTTTTTCAAATATGACGATAAAAATGCAATTCTTTCACAGCTTGAATCCATGAAAGGAGAGTGGGCGGCAATTCCGCTCCTTATTTCACTGATAAAAGAAGACAAATATCACGCAACGCTTGGCAGCGGAACTCTGTTTGTACTCATCGATGAAGAAAACCTTACAGACGAAAAGCCGACTATTGCATCTTTTGCCAATTTCTGTGACAGGGACGAAATAGACACCCAGCTTTGTCCTTGGATTGGATTTGTATTTACAGCTCCTGCATATCGCGGCCGCCATCTTATGGGAAAGATTATAGAACACTGCATGTCACTTGCGGCTACTGACTATCCAGAGTCAGAATATGTTTACATTTCTACAGGCGAGACAGGTCTGTACGAAAAATACGGCTTTGAGTTTTTTCAGAACATGGAAAGCCGCTGGAACGGAACAGTGCGCGTTTACCGCAGAAAGATAAAACAGTAATGCGGTGTTGGTTAAACACAAAGTTTCTTCACCTTTTAAAGACATAGTTAGAGGCTTTTCGTTCTATGTGAGATACGTCATTAAATAGTTCCACGCGAGGATGTACAAACTCATCTTTTTTCACAGGAAAATTCAAAATTGTAACAGATGTCAAACCGTAAGGAAACACTGTCAGTACATAAGGAAACGGAAGTGACAGAAGATGAGAAATGACACTTGCACCCGAACCTCCGTGACTAAAAATAGCTATCGTTTTGTCAGAATCTGTTTTACACAAAAAATGATTTCCTTCATGGATATATCCGAACGATTCTAAAAATTTATCAAAGCTATGGCAGATGGAAAAATAATTTTCTGTAACGATATTCTTTTCAAAATATGGATGTTTTTGCCAGTCCTGTCTATAAAAATCAAAATTGTCATTATCCAGCATCAAGCTGCTTAATGTCCACGGATGCCCTTCTTCGGGAACACCATCACCTCCCCATATAAGTTCGCGCATAAAATTCAATTTTGAAACATTCAAATTAACCAAACTTGCAGTATACGAAGCAGTCTCTAATGCCCTTCCCATCGGGGAAGAATATATTTCAGAAATATTTTCATCAACAAGTCTTTTGGAAACAGCAATTGCCTGCTGCCTACCTGTCTCAGTCAGACAGTCTTTCTCATAGTCGGGTTCACCATGCCGTACAAATATCATTCGCATTTTTTACCTCAATCACTTTCCAACCAACCATTCCATTGGCTTATGAAGAATAAACAACACCAACCTGAAACAGTTTTTTAGAACTTACATTACAAACTTTTTAAGTACAACATTCAAAAAGCCTTCTTCTATCTCCCTGTTTGGGAAATCAAGAGCATAAAAACGAGTTTCCTTTTCAAGCTTTTCAATGGCAAGTCCTTTGAAAAGTTCTTTTTTGCCAAGAAAATATGCCTGCATGGTAGAAAGAAGAAGGCTTTTTCCAAAACGGCGAGGACGGCTCAAAAAGTAAGGAGTACTAGTCTGCGCCAGTTGATAAATATATGCAGTTTTATCAACATAGACATAATTACCTTTACGAATCTTTTCAAAATTCTGAATGCCAATTGGCAGAAATCTTCCTTCCATATCGCATATTATAGCACAAGAAATTTGTTGTTTCTATAAAAAAGCTTCTTTTAACAGGAGCTATCTTGCATGAAAATAAGATTACAGTCTTTCTATTCCTCAAAAACTATAAAACATTCAATTTTGCAAATAGAGTTATATACAATTCTTTTAAAGCCAAAAACTTGTAATTCTCGGAACCTTGATTACAACGTATGGATTAACTTCACTAAGTAGGCAGAATACTTCTAAAAAGAATTGTAGCTGAGAATTTATTTATAAAATAAAAACATCTGTAAATTACTTATTCTCAAAAAGTCTTTTCGCAAAGAAGAGATTTATCTTCTTTTGAATAAATACTCACTTTTATTTCAGATAAAATATTATCATTATCTTCAAAAATAATTTCACTCGTATTTTCAAAAATCAATTCTTTTTCAATCTGATCAAAACTTACAGTATTTTTCGCTTCAATTTTAGCAAATACCTCATCGTTGTTGAGCATCACTAGAAGATTTTTGAAGTCATTTTGCTCACATATTTTTTTCTGAATATATTTTACATATCGCTTGTAATCTGATTCCCAGTTTTTGAACTCCAGTTCATTTTTATGAGTTTCAAGGTCATAATTTTTTATAAGGAACTTACCAATCATGTCAGTAACTTTTTTGGCACCACTGGGATTTAAATGAGAATTTAAATCATATTGATCTATATCAAAATTTACAATTCCATTTGTCATGTCACAAAAAGATACATTTTCTTCTTCTAGAATTTTTTTAAATGCATTTCGCCATTCAAAGAGAGATTCTTGTGCAGAATATGGAATAAACATAAAAACAGGGATAATACCTTTTGCCTTACAATATTCAATGATTTTCTTTGAATATTGCATTCCGACAGATTCTTGCCCAATATAAGAATTTTTCTCAGGAATATTAAAAGATTGATTGCCTTTTATCCCTATTCGTAATTCCATTCCCTTTGTTTCAAAGGGTTTAAAATAGACAATATATTTTCGCCCAAAATCTTTTGCAAATTCAAGAGGGGTAATTTCAGTCCATCTATTATGATATAAATAAAACGGGAAGTAAAGTTCCATCCTGTTTCGTGTATCAGAAAATATATCATTAATAGCATTAATCTTTATTTTAGAAAGCGGGAAAGGATCGAATGTTTCATGAAATAGTCCTAATTCATGGGAAAGTTCTGCTTCTGGAGTTTTTGAAGTAATGTCGATTGTAAAAATGTCAAAAACAGCAATCTTTGGTTTATGGTATTTTAGTGCAATTTGCAATAAGTAATAAGTTTTTACAATTCCACATCCATGGTATCCAAGATTATAACTTGTTATACCATATTCATTCCAAAGTTGCATAGGTGCAATTGCATTAAGTACATGACTCGTCCCAAAAAAAAGAACATCATAGTCTGTTTTACTTTTTGTAAAGGTGTGATATTTTCTGTTGTTTCCATTCCTAGCAAAACATATTGATATAAAATAAATAGAAAGAAATGTAAAAATAATCGTGATTATAGTTTTTAGGATTCTTTTAATTTTCATTTTGTTTTTCATATTAACCTTCTTTGTTCTTTAAAACTGAAAATAAATGAAATTTGCTGCGTTATAACCAGCTCCCCAAACCCCGAACACGGCTATAACGGTAATGCCAACAACAAAAAAAGCGGTTTGAACATACCATTTTTTTGAAAATAATTTTTCTTGTAAACTGACACCTTTATATTTGTAAAAATCAATAATCATTAGCAGAACTATACTTATAAGAAGAAAAAGCATTTCGCGTTCGTTCATTCCATATTTATCTACTATATTTTTTACAAGAGAAGTAAATTCTGGGTTATAAATAATCTTTTTTAAATTACATATTGCTATTGAAAGAGATGTTGCACGAAAAAAAAGCCAACATAGGCATAAAAGAACAAAAGTAAATGAAATCTGAACAATCTTCGGAACTTTTTCACGGACTTTAAGAGTCAAATCATCAAAAAGTTGAAAAACACCATTAAAAAATCCCCATGCAATAAACTGAAGCCCAGCTCCGTGCCATAGCCCACTTATAAGCATGACAATTAATATATTTAATTTTTTTCGAATTCTTCCTTTTCGACTTCCTCCAAGAGGAATGTAGAGATAGTCACGAAACCATGTTGAAAGAGATATATGCCATCGATGCCAAAAGTCTTTGAACGAAAAAGCAAAATAAGGAGCACTGAAATTTTGCATTAAATTTATACCGAGTATTTTAGATGCCCCTATTGCAATTGTTGAGTATCCTGCAAAATCGCAGTAAATTTGGAATGAGAATATAAAAGTCGCAAAAGCTATTTGAACTCCTGTAGCCATATCATTTGAATAAACAAAATCTACAAGTATTGCAGCCCTGTCAGCAATGCACATTTTAAGGAAATAACCGTAAAGCATTATAAAAATTCCGTGCTTTATACGTTCAAACTCAAAATAGTAAGTCTTGTCCAATTGTGTAAGAAGGTTGCGACTTCGCTCAATTGGTCCTGCTACTAATTGTGGAAAAAATGAAACAAAAAGCGCATATTTCATAAAATTATGCTCCGCTTTTATATCACCTCTGTAAACATCAATCATGTACCCAGTTGCTTGAAAAGTGAAGAATGATATTCCTACGGGAAGAATGATATCAAATTTCGGTGCAGAAGGATTTATAAGAGAAATTACAAAGTTCAAATATTTAAAATAAAAAATCAGAGAGAAAATAATTATAATTGCAATGATGAGAACTGTTTTTGCTTTTTTGTGTCTTTGTCTTTCTATAATAAGTGAAGCAAAAAAAGATACTGCTGTCGAAAATATAAGTAAGAGAGAATATCTTACATTCCACCCCATATAGAATATGTAACTTGCAAACAATAGCCATAGATTTTTACATTTTTTTGGTAATAGAAAATAAGTCAGAACCGTTATAGGAAAGAAAATCAGGAATTGAATAGAATTAAACAGCAAAATAAAAACCCTTTAAAAAATAGTACAAACTTAGTAAAACTAAAAATCAATGTTTTTCACTTAGAATGACTAAAACATAGATTATATTATCTTAGTGAAACTAAAAAATCAAGTAAAATTCTTATTTAGACTTGAATTTATGGATTATTTTGAAATATTCAGATTAAACGTAAAATTTTACAGGGAACAAAAAAAACTTTCCCAAAGCCAACTTGCAATAGGTGCAGACTGTACAAACGGCTTAATAGGACAGATTGAAGCTGGTAGTACAAAACCGTCATTTGATAGAATTATAAATATAGCGAATGCATTGGGCATTCATCCAGCAGATCTTTTTTTACGTAATGCATCAAAATCAAAAAATGAAATCATAAAAGTGTTAGATGAACTTTTAAAAAATGATTTTCCTGAGTTATTACAAAAAAAATTATCAGAGCATTCATAAAATAAAACTCACAGCATAACCAGAAGTAGTGGTCAAAAATGAGAAGCTCTCAAAAGAGATTATAGATTCGGCAAATCAAGATGCTTATCTCATCTTCTAGATGCATTGTGCGTCATTTTCAACATAACGCCAGCAACTTTCTTTTACACCCCGCGAGAATTTTCAGGCGATGACAGCCTCTTTACAAAAATAGACAGCGTAATCGATGAAGAACTTGCAAAGCTGAGAATACATTTAAAAGAGATGATTCGTAGATAACGAATTTTTGCAGACGAATTTTCCATATATGAAGAAGTTGATATCCTTATAATAAAAATCCCTGCACATTTATTTGCTGAATGTACAGGGATTTTTATTTATCATTACTGTTCTATCAAGATTTTACAGACATTTCGTCAACAAGTCTTTTGGAAACAGCAGTTAGTATGAGCCGGAAGGAGCATAATAATAGTTGCCGTCCGCATTTATTCCATCCAATACATGAGACTCAACCAGATAGCATTCCCATCCGCCTACCCAGCTGTTAGCCCCAGCATCTACACGCTGCCATATACGGGCACCGCCACCATCAGTGTATCCTGAGATGCCAGTATCCTTGAATGCCTGACGCCCAATACATATACATCCGGCAGGAATTGATATTGTTCCAGAAAGGTTTGAACATCCCTTGAATGCCCAGTTTCCTATTTTTGCATTCGGAGGAAGAGAAATTCCCGTCAAATACGTAGCAAGCCCTGCAAGACTTTCATTGGAAGAAGCATCAAACGTATTGTTACCAGTATGATTTATGCCAGTACATGATGACAGGTCTAGATTTATGTAAACACCCTTAGACGCAACCTGAGCGGCAACAGCTGCCAAATCGGTATTGCTAAGCCCTGTAAGTTGGATATTATAAGGCGTAGCTTTAGTATTTGCCTTAAATGTAGTGTTTATGAAACTTGAAAGGCTTCCAGTGAAAGTAGCAGTTTTATATACCCATTTTGCATAAAGAGAAAATTCTGACGTTACAGGCGCGTCAAAATCGTATGCCGCAGCAGAATATGTTACACCTGTTGCAGTAGAAGTACCGACAAACCAGCCTCCAAATTCATAGTCTGTTCCAGGGGAAGGAGGTGTTGCAGGTTTTGAAAGTTTTTCGCCGTCGCTGACTTCTACAGAAGCAGGAGTAGTTCCCACAGCATCATAAACCTGAATTGTATAATGATTAAGGCGGTGAATGACTATTGTAACGTTTTTAACTACATCGGCTTCAATGTCTACAGATGCAGAACCTCTGCCAGTTACGGTTCCGTCAGACTTTTTTGCAATAGCCGTCACATTGTAACGCCCTACAGGAAGGTCTGTAAATTCAAGGGTTTCACCCTGTCCGCAAGATTTTGACGTGGAAAAGCGTCCAGAATCTACAATTACGGTAAAAACTTCAAGGTCTGAAACATTATACTGTGCGGCACGGCTTTGAGATGATGTCTTTGGCACGCGTACACAAAGACCGCTAGTACCAGTAGTCTTGGCACTCGTCGCACCTCCAGCACAGGAAACAAGGAAAAGACTTGCCAGCAGGCTAAAAACGCTGAATATTAAACAAAGGGTTACCCCCCCCCCAATTTTAAGCTAACTTTTAGTATTCTTTCCATAAAGATTCTCCTACCGCAAATAAGGCTATGTTATATCTACATTTTAGCAGAATTTTTCAATCTGTCAACAAAACTGGGATGAATGTACATTGCCTTTGAGCCCGCAAAGAGCACTGCAACAGAACAGCAGGAAAAATAGCAGAATTTTTATATTCAGTAGTTAAACATCAAAAAGCCAATCTGAAATAAATCAGATTGGCTTTTTTTATGCTTATAAGCAAATTTTATTTTATCAACGAATGATATTCCTGCAAGCTCTTTACTCCACCTTCTCCACCGTTGCCATTCTTTACGCTTTCAATGCCCTTAACAGCAGCAAGTGCGCCAGCGAGAGTTGTAATGTAGCTTACCTTGTACTTTAAACAAGCCTTGCGTATAGTCTTGCGGTCTTCTGCATAATTACGCTGAGCCTTTGGAGTATTGATAACAAGACAGACTTCCTTGTTCATAATCAAATCCACAACATCTGGGCGACCGCCACCAATCTTGTTCACAACATCACACTTTATTCCGTTTTCATTGTAGAAGTCGGCTGTTCCTTGTGTGGCAATCAGAGTAAAGCCCAAATCCTTCAAAGTCTTTCCGATTTCAAGAACCTGTTCTTTCTGACTGTCCTTGTTGCTAAGGCTTATAAGAACCTTTTTGTTTTCCCATGCAGCAGGTGCATGTGGCAATTCACTACCGGCAGCTTCCTGAGCCTTATAGAATGCAAGAGGGAAGCTTTCTGCAAGACCAAGAACTTCACCAGTTGAACGCATCTCAGGTCCAAGGATTGGGTCAACTCCAGGGAAACGTGCCCATGGCAAGACAGCCTCTTTTGCTCCATGATACGGAATCTTTTTGTCTTTAAGACCAAGGCTTTCAAGACTTTCGCCCAGCATCATTCTTGTTGCAAGGCGTGCCATCTGAGTATCACATACTTTTGAAACAAGAGGAACAGTACGGCTTGCACGAGGGTTTGCCTCAATTACATAAACCTTGCCGTCTTCAATTGCGTACTGCATGTTCATCAAACCGCATACGTGCAGGTTTTCTGCAATCTTCTTTGTATACTCCTTGATTGTATCAAGGTTATTCTGAGGAATATTCACAGGAGGGAGTACACAAGCGCTGTCTCCAGAGTGAATGCCTGCAAGCTCAACATGTTCCATAACTGCCGGAATGTAAACGTGAGTTGAATCAGCGAGTGCATCAGCCTCACATTCAAGGGCATTCTTAAGAAAGCGGTCAATAAGCAGAGGACGGTCAGGCGTTACGCCTACAGCCTTTTCTACATATTCCTTAAGATTCTTCTCGTCATAAATAACTTCCATTCCCCGTCCACCAAGAACAAAAGAAGGACGAATCATAATCGGATATCCAATCTTATCTGCAATAGATTTTGCTTCGTCAAAGTCTACAGCCATTCCGCTTTCAGGCATTGGAATGTTAAGGTTATCCATCATCTTGCGGAACAAGTCACGGTCTTCTGCAATATCAATTGAATCAATTGAAGTACCAAGAATGTTTACGCCATTTTCCTGAAGTTCACGTGCAATGTTGAGAGGAGTCTGTCCACCAAACTGAACTATTACACCAAAAGGCTTTTCCTTTTCGTAAATCTGCAAGACATCTTCTGTCGTAACAGGCTCAAAGTACAGCTTGTCGGAAGTATCGTAGTCTGTAGAAACAGTTTCAGGGTTACAGTTTACTATGATTGTCTCATAGCCCATATCCTTAAGCTGCATAGCCGCATGACAGCAGCAGTAGTCAAACTCAATACCCTGACCTATTCTGTTAGGTCCACCGCCCAAAATCATTATCTTTTTCTTGTTATCAGTTGCTACGCTCTTGTCTTCTGAATTGTATGTAGAATAATAATAGTTTGCATTTTCTACGCCGCTGACAGGAACAGCAAGCCAAGCCTCTCGTACACCAAGTTCCTTGCGGCGGTCACGTACAGACTTTTCGCTTATTTTCAAAATCTTTGAAATGTACTTATCGCTAAATCCGTCTTTCTTGGCCTTAATCAAAAGCTCATCAGAAGGAAGGCGTCCAGGAGTCTTGAGCATTTCTTCTTCAAGGTCAACAAGTTCCTTCATCTGCTCAAGGAAGTATTCTTTTACATAAGTAATTTCATGAAGCTTCTGAACAGAAACACCTTTACGCAAAGCCTCATAAAGCTGGAAATATCTTTCGCTACTAGCAGTTTTGAGCATTTCGCAAAGTTCTTCAGCACTCTTTTTGTTAAAGTCTTTTGCAAAGCCAAGACCTGAACGTCCGTTTTCAAGACCGCGGATTGCTTTCTGGAAAGTTTCCTTGAAAGTCTTACCGATTGCCATAACTTCGCCAACAGCCTTCATGCTTGTGCCAAGGGAATCTTCTGCACCTCGGAATTTTTCAAAAGCCCAGCGTGCAAACTTAAGAACAACATAGTCTCCGTCTGGGGCTCCGCCTGGAGTATACTTGTCCAATGTACCGTCGCGCCAGTAAGGAATTTCATCCAACGTAAGACCGGAAGCAAGCTTTGCAGAAATAAGAGCAATAGGAAATCCTGTCGCCTTTGAGGCAAGGGCTGAAGAGCGGCTTGTACGAGGGTTAATCTCAATAATCACAACTTCGCCAGTTTTAGGATTATGTGCAAACTGTACGTTTGTTCCACCGATTACACCGATAGATTCAACAATCTTAAACGCATCACGCTTAAGGCGTTCTTCCAAATCTTTATCAATTGTCAAGAATGGAGCTGAACAGAAAGAATCTCCAGTGTGCACGCCAACGGCATCAATGTTTTCTATAAAACAGATTGCAACCATCTGGTTCTTACTGTCGCGTACAACTTCAACTTCAAGTTCTTCCCAGCCAAGGATGCTCTGTTCAATAAGACACTGATGCGTCATTGAAAGATCAAGTCCGTTTGAAACAATATTGCGAAGTTCCTCAACATTGTAACAGAAACCACCTCCCTGTCCACCCATTGTGTAAGCAGGGCGAACAACAACAGGGAATCCTATTTCTGCAGCAATTTTTTCTGCACCTTCAACAGTGTGACAAATGTCGCTCTTAGGTGTTGCAATGCCAAGCTTCTGCATTGTTTCCTTGAAAATCTCACGGTCTTCACCACGTTCAATAGCATCAAGGTTTACACCAATAACCTTTACACCGTACTTATCAAGAACCCCAGCCTTGTTAAGTTCACAGGCAAGGTTCAATCCTGTCTGACCTCCAAGGTTTGGAAGAAGTGCGTCAGGACGTTCCTTGTCTATAATCTGAGAAAGTCGCTCTACATTAAGCGGCTCAATATATGTTGCATCAGCCATAACAGGGTCTGTCATGATTGTAGCAGGGTTTGAGTTTACAAGAACAATCTTGTAGCCCTGTTCGCGCAAAGCTTTACAAGCCTGAGTTCCTGAATAGTCAAATTCGCAAGCCTGACCAATAACAATCGGACCTGAGCCAATAATCATAACTTTGTTAATGTCTGTTCTTTTCATTTATATTACTCCTATTAAAAACCTATTTATTTTTCATACACAAGTAAAATATCACCATCTACAAAACCAACTCCGATTGCCGAATAACGTATAAGTTCATCTTTATATTTACCTTCTGCAAGATAACGGCGAATAATTTCTTCTACAAAATGCAAAGCTCGATTAAAATCACAATCTTCCTGCCATTTAAATGGATTGTCACGAGTTGTAAAAAGCTCATCACATGCCCAATCATCATTCTCTTTATCAAAACTTGATGTAGCAACAAATTCCAATGACCAATGACTTTTTCCATCTTCATAAAGATTAAAATTTATTGCAACCGTTTCATTAGGTAAAGACTTTTCAAGAACAGAATCTAACCACCAAGAGAAAGGTGTATAATCAAAAGTATTATAAACATCTGCATTGGCAACAACATTTAATTCTGCATTACTTACTTTTTTATGAAAAAAATCAAACAGTTTCATTGTTCCTCAAAAAAAAAGCTGACTTCACAAAAATGAAATCAGCTTAAAATTCACATAAATATAAAGTATGAACGATAGAAGTTATGAGAAACAACTTTTTCTTACAAGATTCCACAGCCATACGTTTTAAAATCATACAATATTTTCAAAAGTTCGGCTAGTGGGGTTGTTTTCAAACAGCTAAATGCAAAACATAGACTGCCTGATCATCTGTTTTACAATGCATGTCTAAATTGCATAAACATTCTCGATGCAATTCTCTAAGAAATGGTGTCATGACTTCTTAAGAAATTGTATCACAATCTCTTAAGAAATTGCATCACAATCTCTTAAGAAATCGAGACGCAACTACTTAAGAAAGAGTGTCTCTTTTACCTTAAAAGCAGCTCTGTCTTATCGTTTTGGAACTCATGTATTAATTATGGCATAAAAACTGTGTCATTTGTGAACAAATCTTCAAATTCTGCATGAATTTACTGTATCATTTTGACCTTAAAAAATGTGTTGGCAGGCTGAAATTTTCTTTTTTTTCCATGAATAAAAATTGGCACGGCATTTGCTTTATATAAAGTGTACGGCAAAATAAAAAGCCGTACGCGGAACTATCCTAAAGCTTTGGCGATAGGACAGTGAAAAATCTAAACTACGTACTTTTTTGGAGGTATATTATGAATAAACTTTCACTTCTTAACTCACTTTTTGACGATCTTAACTATGGTCTTGCAATGCCTTCCCTCGAAGCTCCTTGCTATGCTCCTGCTGTAGATGTTGTAGAACACAAGGACTCTTACGAGCTTGTAATGGACTTGCCAGGAAAAACTCAGGATGACGTTGAACTTAGCGTAAAGGAGAACACCCTTACAATCGCTTCTAAAGAAACTGTTCCTGCTGAAAAAGGCAAGAACAAGGAAAACGAGGATGAATCAAGATTCCTTATAAAAGAAAGAAACACTTCTTCTTTCTGCCGTACATTCACATTGCCAAGAAATGCTGATACACAGCAGATTTCTGCACAGTTTAAGAACGGTGTTCTTACAATCAAAATCCCTTCCAAGGCCGAGCTTGCAGAACGCAAGATTCAGATTTCTGCAGCCTAAAGCCAGTTAATTAAAGCAATTTGCTTTAGATTATAAGACAGACCTTAGCCCCTCTTCGGAGGGGCTTTTTTGTTATTTTTACTTAGTGTACGCTATGTACTGACACATTACAAAATAAGTTTTATTCTTGACGGCAACATAGAAAAACTGTATATTTGTACATCTGGAGAAATCATTGAAAACTCTTCTATTAAACCTGCATATTTTAAGATGTGCTGATTTCGTCTAGATAAGACCTCTGATATCTTTTCCATTTTCAGATATTGAAGCCGATGTACTATGCGTTCGACAAATCCGTATACAGCCGAATCTTTTCTTTTTTTCCACGAAGTTCTGCTTCATCAACAAACACAATTTTTTTGCTATTTTGATTTATATTCAGCAGGTCTACGGTGGCTTGCGAAATAAGCAAGTCTTTTCCGTACTGCTTGCAAAGTCCTTCTATTCTGCTTGCAGCATTTACTGTATCGCCTATGACCGTGTATTCCATGCGGCTTGCAGCTCCGATGTTTCCTGCCAGCACAGAACCGGAATGAAGGGCAATTCCAAAGTGTAGCTGTGGCATCCCCCTTGATGCAAAACTTTTGTTCATCTTTAAAAGTTCCTGTCTCATGTCCTGTGCTGCTTCAAAGGCATCATGAGCATGTGTCTGAGTGTGAACTGGAATGCCGAACAGAGCCATAATAGCATCACCGATGTACTTGTTTATGACACCGCCATGAGCAGTGATGCATTTTTCCAAGCCTGTAAAATATTCGTTTAAGAGGGCTACAACTTCTCGTGGGGGCATGGATTCTGACAGTGTTGTAAAGCTTCTTATGTCGCAGAACATTACGGTTGCATCGACAGTTTCCCCTCCCAATGCTACATTGCCTTTTAAAAGATAGTCACGAACCTGCGGCGTTACGATTTTTCCAAACGTATCACGCATAAATTCTTTTTCCTTAAGAGATACAGTCATGGCATTGAAAGCATCTCCAAGCACTCCCATCTCGTCATTTGAGCATATTATAGTTTTGCATTCATAGTCACCTTCAGAAATCTTATTGGCTGATTCCGTCAGCTTTTTCAGCGGTGCCTGAAAAAAACGGGTCATGAGGCATGACATGGCAAATCCTGCCAGCAGGGCAAGTCCTACGAACACAAAATCTGAATAGCCGTTCGGATCTATTCCGTAATACATTGACATGAAAAGTCTGATTCCTAAAAAAAGAGAGGGAAATACTGCTGCAGAAAAGAAATGGAACAAAAAGAGGCTTTTTATTGAAGAAATGTGAGTTCTAGATGTAGAGGAAATTCCTCCGTCAGGGTATATGCTGGGAAGAACGAGCGTTCTGTTCAAGGTTTCAAGTGTAAAGAAAATAAGTGTGAATGCTATTATGGAAAGACAGATGTGTGATATGGCGGAACTTATTATGATTATTCCGACTTTAAGTCCAACCGTAATCTTTAAATATGCAAGAAAGCATAGTTCCACCAGAAAGTTGCATATCCATCCCGCTATGCCGCGCAGAGCAAATTCTGTCGGTATATGTACCATAATTTCTATATATCTTTCGTCATTGTGGGGAAGTCCCCGTGCCTTTAGTCCATATTGTGTACACATTAATATAGGAATCAGGTAGCTGATTATTCCCGCAAAGTTTGTGAGCATTTCATGCTTGCATAGGAAGTCTATCCACTCTTTGAGTGAAGTCCACTGATTTGAAGCAATTGTTTCAGGTGTAAAACTTGCAAGCACGCTTGCAGATATAACTGCTAACAGATTTGCTAAAATGCAGATTATGCCATAAAAAATTATGTGATGCTTTACAAAAAAAATCCTTGCACTCATTTTACTTTCCTAAAGCAATTTTAGTGTAAAACTACCTTTGCTTCAAGTTATTGCTGTCATGGCGGAATCTCTGCACAGAGGATGGATGGGCTGTCCAAACATAATGAACAGCCCTTTTTTATTAGCGCTTATATTGTGGCATGAAGCCACACAATCATCTCGCCTGGAGTTCTGTTGCACCATGAACCATACGAAATGGCTGTAAGGCTTACATCTTTTAGCGAAGGCGGCAGATGACTGATGGAATCTGCATTTTCTTTTTGAGAAGTCAGAATCCTTCCATCAAAATGCAGGACTAAAGTTCCGCCAAGAAGATTATCCTTCCATTCTTCCTTGAAACTTACATTTTTATCAATATATACGGCTGCAAGATCTGGGAAGTTATCACATTCTTCAAGGCAGTATACTTCGGGACCTCTGATGATAGCCGCCTTGCCACAATTTGCCCTTACAAGAGGATTTGCAAAGACAATTTCAGGTTCTATCTTGAACTCGACTTCAACAACATCATTTTCCCAAGTACGGCAAATTTTGCAGTAGCCTTTGTTCTCTGCAAAGCATTCCTCCTTGCCATTGATTTTTATAGAAAAGTCTTTTGCAAAATCAGGTTTTCTTACATTTAGAGCAAATTCGTTCTTGCCTCCTGATATTGAAATTTTTATCTTTCCATCCCTCGGATAGACAGTATTCATTTCAATATGAATCTTTTTGTTATTAATGCAGATATCTGATTTGTTCTGTATGAAAAGGTTTACATATAAATCACTGCCATCTATGTCATAGATATACTGCCCAAGAGATGCAAATGTGCGTGCAATATTTGTAGGACAGCATGCAACGTCAAACCATTTCTGACGTACAGGTTTTACATGTGCTCTGGATGTATTTACTATGCAGTTTTCTGGCCAAACTTCAAGAGGATTGACATAAAAATATTTATCCCCTTCCATTGATATTCCTGCCCGAACAGTGTTGTATATAGCCTTTTCACAAATGTCTATATAAGAAGCCTCATGTGTCAAGTTTGCCATGCGGAATCCAAACAGGGCAAGCCCGATAGATGCACAAGTTTCAGAATAATTGCAGTCATTCGGAAGATCATAGTCGGTTGTAAAACGTTCAAGATAACCTGACGAACCAATGCCTCCTGTAATGTACATCCTTTTTTTCGTAATATTTTCCCATAAGATTTTGCACTGTTTTTCAAGACTTTCATCATGATTGATTTTTGCAAGATCTGCCATGGCACAGTACAGGTACACGGCACGAACAGCATGACCTTCGGCCGTAGCCTGTTGCCGTACAGGAAGATGAGACTGGGAGTACTTAGGCTCATAATTATTAAACTCATAGAAGATATGCTTAAAACCAGGAATCTTCATCTGCTCCAGAAAGATGTTTGGCTCGCTTCCCCTTTCATCAATAAAATATTCTGCAAGATTCAGATAGCTTTTGTTTTCAGTTGCCCTGTAGAGTTTTATGAGTGCAAGTTCTATTTCCGGGTGCCCTGGGTAACCGCGAACCTTTCCTTTTTCAGTGCCGAAAGTTTTTGCAATAAGGTCAGAAAGCCTGCATGCACATTCAAGCAACTTTTTCTTGCCAGTAGCATAATAATAAGCTACAGCTGCTTCTATGAGGTGTCCGGCACAGTACATCTCATGTCCTTCGCACAGGTTCTTCCACTTGTTTTCCGGCTCAACAAGAGTATAATATGTATCCAAATAACCATCAGCTTCCTGCGCACCGCAAATCAAGTCTATTACATAGTCTGCCTGCTTTTCCAGTTCAGTGTCAGGAGATGTTTCAAGACTGTAAGCGACAGCTTCAAGCCATTTTGCCGCATCCGAATCCTGAAAGACAGTCCCTTTTCGTTCGCCTTTTTCAAGTCCACCGGCAATTTTGAAATTCTTAAGACAGTAACTTGGAGCTGCATCCGGAACATTGTCATTTAAAATCTGCCACTGATACGGAAGGACTTTTTCCCCTATCAGCTTGATGTATTTATTCCAATAGCTGTCGTCAATGTATATGTTTTTTAAACTTATTGCATTGTCTTTATGCATGAAAAACTCCTGATATTCTTTTCAAAATTACCTAAACGTTTAATATAGAATATCTTGATTTTATTCAAAAATCAAGTTTTTTTTATTCCCATTTACAAAAAAGTGATGTAAAGTTTATGGAATGGCAACAATAAAACAAATAGCACAGATGGCAGGTGTTTCTGTCGCAACGGTTTCAAACGTGCTGAACGGGCGGGCTGGTGCAGCAGGACCTGAAAAATCTGCGGAAATAATTGAAATTGCAAAAAAACTAAATTACACGGCAAATGTATTTGCACGAAGGCTTCAACAGGGCAAGTCAAACTGCATCGGAGTAATAACAGAAGACCTTACCGTCTTTAATACTCCATATATTGTTGACGGCATTGATTCAAAGTGCAAGGATTCAGGATTTGAAATGCTTCTTGAAAACATGAGGTTCTTCCAGAAATTCGGGCTTGATTTTTCCAATATAGAAGCTCAGAAGGAACTTTGCCTCAAACATATCGGAAGCCTCCTCTCTAAGCAGGTGGAAGGCATCATTTACATAGCGAACCACTGTAGGGAAATTACATATATACCAAGTGACTTGGGAGTAAAGTTCGCATGTGCCTACTGCTATCCGTCAGAAAAAAGGCTGCCGGCAGTCCTTATGGATGATGAAAAAGCCGGATATGAGATAACTAGACTTCTAATTTCAAAAAAACACACAAAGATAGGGGTAATCTGCGGTCCCTTGTTAAGCTATCATACACAAAAAAGGCTTTCTGGCCATCAGGAAGCTTTGTTTGACAGCGGAATACTGTACAATGCAAAGAATGTAAGGTATGGAGATTGGAAAAAAGAAGATGGATATGTCTATGCAAAAGAGTTGTATGAATCTGGCTGTACGGCAATCTTTGCCTTTAATGATTTAATGGCAGGAGGTGCAGAAGACTGGTTCCGCGACAACAATATAGCAGTAGGAAAAGATGTTGCAGTATTTGGATTTGATGACAGGGAAGTAAGCAGGTTTTGTACCCCCCAAATATCTACAGCCTCGCTGCCGCTCTTTGAGATGGGGCGAAAAAGTGCAGAACTTATAATTTCTTCTGCACAATCAGAAACAGATAATTATTTTCTGCCATGTAATATAATAGAGAGGGAATCTTCTGTATCTGAAAACATACATGCCTGACTATTACTTAAAGGTTTTAGCTTATAACAAATAAATATCTGCTAAAAAAATGAAAAATTTTGCTTGCTTTTTTCAAATGTTGTTTTATACTGGGTAAAAGAGACTTGGAAAAGAATGTTTTTCCAAGTTTATTTTTACAAATTTTACCTAAACGTTTTGGTAAATATAATACACCAACCTCTAAAGTTTTTAGAGATTTAAATAAGATTTGTAAGGAGTTTTTTATGAAAAAAATCATTTTCTTGACTGCACTGATTTTGGGTGCCGTGTTTTCTTTTACAGGATGTGGAAATTCTGGGTCGCAGAAAAAAGCTGGCGGTAAGACAAAACTTGTAATTTGGGATTACTTTGAGACGGATTCTCAAAAAATCATGATGACACAGCTGTTGGACGGTTTTAACAAGACGCACCCGGAATACGAGGCAACACACGTTTATGTTCCTTTCTCAGATTATCAGAAGCAGCTTACACTTGGCATTGCATCAGGAGAACTTCCTGACCTTGTAATAATGGATGGATGCAGCATGGCTGCATTCGTAAAGATGGGATTACTTGCAGACATTTCTTCCGCAGATTTGCCATGGAACGAATATCTTTCTGGACCTATGGAATCAAGCATGCTTGACGGAAAGCATTACGGACTTCCTTTTGCAACAAACTGTACGGCCTTAATCTATAATAAGGATATTTTTGATGAGGCAGGTGTTGCATATCCTGATGAGAACACTACATGGGAACAGTTCCGTGAGATTGCGCGCAAACTTACAAAGAACGGAATTTCAGGATTTGGTAATGCAGCTACAAATACAGATGAGGGAACATTCCAGTGTCTTCAGTGGCTCTATACAGCTGGTGGTTCATACAAGGATATTGAAGGCGGTGTAAAAGCTTTTGAGTTTATGCAGGACTGTATAAAAGAAGGAATCTGGACAAATGAAGCCGTAAACTGGACTCAGTCAGATGTAAACTATAATTTTATGGGTGGAAGCCTTGCAATGGAACAGAATGGTCCATGGCAGATTCCTGTTTTTGAAGCTAGCGCACCAAACTTGAACTACGGTGTTACAGTGCTTCCTAAATATGATGAGAAGTCTGGGCAGGCAACTTCTATTTTGGGCGGTGAGAACATCGGTGTAGTAAAGAAGTCCGATACAACTGGTGGCATTGAGTTCCTTAAATATTACAATCAGGATGAAGTAATGGTAGAAACAATGAAGCTTTACGGTTCATTTCCACCAAAAGTGAAGGCTGCACAGAATCCATTCTGGACTGATGACCCTGTTCAGGCAGCATTCATCAAGCAGCTTGAAACTTCAATTCCACGCGGTCCAAGCCCTTCATGGCCTTCATATTCCGCAGCCATTCAGAACGGATTCCAGGAGATTATGACTATGAAAAAGACTCCTGCACAGGCAGCTGCAGATACACAGAAAGCCGTGAATGCAATAAAATAATTTGTTTATAGAAACTTTCCTGGCGGAAGGATACCTCCTCCTTTCGCCTTCTGTGAGGTTATCATGAAAAAAAAATATATTTCTGAAAGGTATTTGGGAATATTATTCTCTCTTCCAGCCTTAATTTACATGATTGTATTCATAGGAGTTCCTACACTCCAGAATTTCATTCTGAGTTTTAAGAACATAGATGTGTATACCTTTGCGGACAAAAGCCAACAAAGCTTTGTAGGTTTTAAAAACTATGTCGAGCTTTTTTCCGGAGGAAATTCAATTCTTCAGCGATCCATGTTCAACACGCTAACGTTTACAATTTTTTCTATACTGTTCCAGTTTATAATAGGATTTGCCCTTGCACTCCTGTTTAACAAACCGTTTACTGGCAACACTTTTTTCAGAGGAGCAACAATGATTTCATGGGTTCTTCCCGTTACGGTCGTCGGACTTCTCTTTAAGTTCATGTTTCAGGTAAAAGGCGGTATTGTAAACCAGTTTTTAATGAATATAGGAATTATCTCAGAACCTGTCGAGTGGCTTTTGCAGTCAAAATCAGCAATGGCCGCAATCATAACGGCAAACATCTGGATAGGAATTCCGTTCAACATGATGCTGATTACCACAGGACTTACTACCATACCAGAAGAAATTTATGAGAGTGCAAAACTTGATGGAGCAGGAAAGGTCGTAACACTGTTCAAGATTACAATTCCAATGATAAAGCCTGCAATCATGTCTGTTCTTACACTTGGTTTTATCTACACATTCAAGGTCTTTGATCTTGCATGGGTAATGACAAAGGGAGGTCCTGTAAACGCAACAGAACTTATGTCAACTTTTGCATACAGACTTTCGTTTGAAGAATTTCAGTTCAGTAAGGCAGCTACAGCGGCAAACGTTCTGTTCATGATTCTTTTTGTAGTCGGAATATTCTATATAAAAACAATCGATGAAAGCGAGGAAATGTAATGAAAGAAAACGAAATGAAAAATAAAACAGAAGAGAAACATTACTTTATTTTTGCCATCGCACTTATAATTTTTATAATATTCATATTTCCTCTTTATTGGATGCTCGTAACTGCCCTTAAAACTCAGGTTGAAATTTTTCAAGTTCCGACACCTATCTTTCCAAGGAACCTTACACTCGAACCGTTTGCATATCAGCTTTCGGTTTCTGGCGACACCCTGCGAGGATTTAAGAACAGTCTTATAATTGCAGTTGGAACTACAATTATTTCTACACTGCTTTCAATTCCTGCAGCTTATGGACTTGCAAGATTTAAATTCAAGGGAAATAAAATAGTAATCCTGCTGTTTCTTATAATGCAGATGCTGCCTTCAACGCTTGTGCTTACATCCCTTTACATTATGTTCTCAAGGCTTAAGCTGCTCAGTTCATACTGGTCACCGATTTTTGCAGATGCAACATTAGGCATTCCATTTTCTGTAATCATCCTGAGAACATATTTCATATCAATTCCAAAAGAACTTGATGAGGCAGCACGAATAGACGGATGCAGTCCAATATCAGCCTTTACAAAGATAATGCTTCCGTGTGCAAAGCCAGGCATAGTCGTTGCAGCGGTATTTTCATTTGTCTATGCCTGGGGCGATTTGATTTATGGAATTACATTCATGACAAATCCGCTGAAGCGTCCGATTACTTCTAGCATTTACAACTATGTACAGCAGTATCAGACTTTGTGGAATTCAACAATGGCATTTGGAATTGTTTCCATTCTGCCTGTAGTGCTGATTTTCATCTTCATGCAGAAATATATAGTAAGCGGACTTACCAACGGTGCTGTAAAGGCATAAACCTAGGCAAGCTCTAAAAACACCTTATCTGTTCAGGAAACCGAACTTCTATTGCACAGACCTTGCCCTGACGCAAGAACAGATCAGCGGTTTCCTGAACAGTAAGGGTCGTTCCCTTATGAGTTTCTGCATGCCCACAGCATGTCACAGTAATCGCTGATACATCAGTGTTTGTAAAACGATATGTCACTGGAACCCCACACCATGTAAAATTCAGTGTACCGTCAGGTTTTATTTCAGAGTTTTTAAGCAATACAGGATTAAACGAGGCTGCTCCATTTTCTATTGAAACACCAAGTTCACCCCATCGACTAAGGACTTCTTCTTTTACCTGTCCTGTCATGCCAGGCTGTTTTGCACCTTGCAAACGAGGAGTATGAGAGTATGGATCTGCTGGGAATGCTCCATACAATTCCGGGCACTTGTTATACCCAAGACCATTTCTTATGTCGTAGTAAGCCTGTTCCAGCTGACCTGCAACATTGGTCTTATGCTGAGAGCAAGCTGTAAAGAAATTTTCTTGCACCGCAAGCATTAGTTTTGACACCATGTGCCAGTAAATGCTTCCCAAACCTTCATACGCATAGAATGTTCCTGACCGACCGGTAAAGGCCTGGTGATTGAACGTCTTTTCATACAGTGCAAGAAGATCATCCCTTTCTGACTCAGAAGGTCTGTCAACTTCTTTCTGTGACTGTATAAACTCGTTCAATACATGTGCATTCCTAAACTCAGGGTTAAAGTGATATGTTCCGTTGATATCCTTTTCCAGATATAAGCACCCCGTCCTTTTAAGCAGCGAAGAAAGTGGCGCAACGTCATTTGATGAAACACAATTCTTATTATAGAATTCAGGAAGCTCTTTGTCGGGATACAGCATATAGGAATTCTGACGAGGCTCATACATTTTGCTGTTACGAAGCGCATGGATGACATCAAGAGCTTCTTCTGGAGAAAGAAGCTTGGAAGAAAGGATTGCAACCTGTCCTTCAAGCATTTCTTGCAGATACTCCACCTTCATGCCTCTATCTGTTATCTTAAGCGTATTATACGAGTGATAAAGACCATCATTACGTTTGTTTAATCTTATTGAATGCTCTAAATGAGAGTTAATCTTTGCAAGCATTGACGCTATTTCTTCACATGAAACATCTTCTTCGCCAGAACTATAGCCGTGTGCATATAGTTCAGTGCGTTCAGCTTCAAAAATCAGACCAGCCTTGTCTGTAAAAGATTTTCTTTCACTATCACTTTGTGCACAGGATTCAGCATTTGTACTTTCAAACAGGCTCGCCAAGTCATAAAAGCATTTTTTTATAGCTTTGGGAAGCGTTACATTTTTTACAGGTGTACTAATAAAGATATCTTGCAGATGTGCAATATAGCGGTACAAATAGCAGAGTGTTACGACAGAAAGACCGTAACCTGCAAGAGCATTATTTGCATCATTCCATTCAGGACGTTGCGTATTCAGCCAGATTCCCCCTGCTGGAACAAAATTTGCAATCTTGCTGATGACTATCTGCAGAACCTTTGCGGCAAAACTTACAAGATAAGGTTGTTCATCAGACCCTTGAACAAGTTTTGCATCAGAACCATTACGTGTCTCCTTAACCTTAAGAGTGTTGCTCAAGTCTCTGTCAAATTCTATTGTTACTCTTGGATTTTTTAGTATGTCAGCATAAGACTTGATTCTGTACGGAACATTTGTACTTGCATATATTTTTTCATTTATTCCGTTCAAAAGTTCATTACGCTTTGTCTTGTCATAAAATTCCAAAAGTTTTTCAAAATATATGACTTGATGGTCTCCCCAATAGCCGATTTGTGCCCAAGGATTTGTAGGGTCGGGTATTTCCCAGTCAATTCCCTGTCTATTTATTTTATACGGATTAAAGCCATCGGCAGTCATTGCGTTAAGGAATTTTGCACACATGTTCTTGATATATTCAGGATATGAATAGACAAGAGCTTCCCAGTTTTGAAAAATATCCCTCCAGTTTCCCTCATAGTTTAGGATGGGATTTCCCTCATAATCTTTTAGTCTAATATTAAAGATGTTCCACGGACGGCTTGGATCCCCGTGTCTTCGCGAAAATGTCAGAGGCATGTATTCAAGGAACAGCCTTGTAAAGTGAGGACTGTTTGTACTGTTCACAAGTTTTTCAAAGTCTCCGTAATTGACAAGACCTGCACCATTGGACTCTCCATCCAATTTTCTCAGAACATCTGTACAAAACTGAACCATAGATTTGTTACGTTGAGTGACAAAACGTAAAAAGTCCTTAGGATTGATTTTTCCATCATTTGCAAAAATACCACCCCTCATTATGTTGAACATTACGTTTTCATGATGGTGCAGACAAGCCATGACATCTGCAGTGTCCTGAACGCCGTCAGCAGCCTGTATGTATTCAGTCATGATGCTGTCACCAGCTGCAATATCAGATTCCAAATCTTTTAAGGCATTATCACGGTCTTTCAGTATTGACTTTAATGCTTCTATCTGAGGAAGAGTGCGTGCAGTATCAAATACCTGATACCAGTTTTCTGATTTGCCGGAGGCAAGATTCATGTTTTTGCAAATGTAACAAGAAGCGCGCTTGCCCTTTATGACACGCTCAGTCTTAAACTGTTCAAAACAAGGAAGCATATTCATATCAATAAACTGCTCGGGAGCATCATCTGCAAGAATTACATTGTCTGCCGTAGAAAACCAGCATGTATTTGCGGACAAACCTTCGTTTGGCTCTGCCTTATCGGAAACTATTGACGACACCGTAAACAAAGCTATGTTTGAATCCATATATAAATCAGTCTTTTTGTATGCATCAAGCAGAATGCTGTTGTCATTCTGAAACTTTGACGTACAACAAGCAGGAAGTATGTTGCGACATCCATCCAAGACTGCAATCTTTCTGACAGCAGACGACAAGTTTTCTATATAACTAGTCCTTACAAGTCCGTACTTTTCACTGGAAGTCCAGCCTGTCCTAAAAAGCAGCTGAAGTCTGGTATTGATTTCTTCAAACCAGACTTGTGTTCCATTAAAATTCTTATATATTGTATGCTTCAGCTCTTTTTGTACAGAGCGTTTGTGTACCTGAGGGGCATGAAATGATGAAAACGGCTCCCAAAACTCAATGCCATCGTCCTGTTCAACTGCAATGCAAGTATAGTTTCCCGTATAGGTTGAAGCGTCACTTACTTTATCGGCCGTGTAATACGGAAAGATTGCATGATTGCTGTCCATTCGACCTGCTGTAATGCCACCTTGTGCCCAGCAGAAGTTCCAGATGTCAGACGAACTTGTAATGGTCATAAAAAAATCGTCCATACTACCGTAGTTTTCGATTTTATAAACATCCATTCCATTCAACTTTGAAAATGAGCCTATAGCATTCATGTTCATTTATCCACTCCTATGGTATTCATTGCAGTTTCGCACTTACATTCCACCATAAAACAGAAGTTTTAATATGTCAATAAATTTCTGGATTAAAAGCTAAAAAAATGTTTGCGAAAACATATAAAACATAAAAATGTCAGTTTTCGTCTATTACTAAAAAATTTACATGCTTCTGTATACAAAAAAATTAAAATCTGATATAGTAAGGCTTTAGTATGAGTGATAGTACTAAAGCCTGTATAGTCCTGGCTAATGGACTGGTCTTTGAAGGAAAGAGTTTTGGAGCTACCGGTGTAATAACCGGAGAAGCTGTATTCACTACCGGCATGAACGGATACATAGAAACGCTGACCGACCCAAGCTATTTCGGTCAGATTGTCACGCAAACATTTCCGCTCATAGGCAACTACGGCATCATTCCCAAAGATTTTGAAAGTTCTGCCTGTCATGTCCGCGGCTATATTGTCCGTTCTTGGTGCGAAACACCTTCTAACTTCCGCTGCGGTACAACACTAGACGAATATCTAAAATCTCAGAACATAATCGGTCTTTACGACATTGACACTCGTGCCCTTACGAAAGTGCTACGCGAAGTCGGTGTAATGAACGGCATGCTCATAAGCGGCAACAGTGCCGAAGTACAAGAAGCATTTGAATCATTGAAAGATGAAAAAAAGAAAACCGCACTCCTTGAAAAAATTAAAGCATATAAGATAGAACAGGCAGTAGAATCGGTTACATGCTCAGCTACTAAAATAGAAGAAAGTGCAGATGTTGTATTTGCCGAAAGTGCAGAATATCGCTTTGTTCCCGTTCGGTCCGACGGTACAAAAGAAAATGATCCAGAAAAAGCAATGAAAGACGGCAAAGGCAAAAAAGTCGTACTGTGGGATTTTGGAGCAAAGGCAAATATTCGCCGAGAGCTTTTAAAGCGTGGTCTTGAAGTTATTACAGTTCCAAGTACAGCTACGGCACAGGAGATTATGGCACTTAATCCTGACGGAATCATGCTGAGTAACGGACCAGGAGACCCACAGGACAATGTTGGCATAATAAAGGAACTCAAATTATTGCTTGAAAAGAAAATCCCAGTATTCGGAATCTGCCTTGGACATCAGATTCTTGCCCTTGCTTCCGGTGCAAAGACAAGCAAGCTCAAGTATGGTCATCGTGGTGCTAACCAGCCTGTAAAGTATTTGAATACAGGCAGAGTATACATTTCAAGCCAGAACCATGGCTATGCAGTAGAGAATGACAGCATTCCGGCAGGAGCCGTCTTAAGCTTTGTAAATACGAATGACGGTACTTGCGAGGGCATTACATATACGACATTCCCTGCGTTCAGCGTACAGTTTCATCCTGAAGCCTGTTCTGGTCCTTTGGACACAAGCTTTCTCTTTGACGACTTTGTACGTCTTATTAACAATCACGACTACTTCAAGGATTTTAAGGCAGAGCACGAAAGGATAGATTCCATAAAATACTTTGCCAGCACAATAAAGAGCACAAAGGAAAAGCTTGGGGCATAATCGTCGTTCATGGGAACTATCATAACAAAAGTTATTTTTCTGGTACTTAAATTTTTCTCGCGAAAGGAAGGCGAAGCTGAATATCGCGAACACGAATATGACAGTGTAGATAATTTTTCTGTTCATGCACCAAAATGGATTATACCACTCACAGTTATATTCGAATTGTTTTTTGGAAGCTTTGCCGTCCTTTCGTATTTGTGGGATTTAAAAATTGCAGTGCCATGCTTCATCATAATATGCATCTTAGGATTACTCGCCCTTGTACACGAACAGCTTTTTAAAATTGTTATTGACGGACAGCAGATAACAGTTACAAGGCTTTTTAGGGGAACAAAATTTTTTCAACGCAGTCAAATAACTTCAGCAATAAGCGATAATGCAGGAAACATCATTGTGTCATTCGGATCTGAAAAAGTTAAAATCGAAAGCACAATGGTTAATAAGGATAGATTTTTATACTTTGCACAAGACTATGCCTACGAAAATGCAGGCTCCATAAATAAGTCGTTAAAAACACAGTCATATACTGTACGCAGACAAAAAGGAGGCTTTATCATTTATTCCTTGTGCACTGTGTTTTTTTGCATTATGCTGGCACTTCTTCCATTTTATATGGAAGACTTTGATAGTTTAGGTGAAAAAATTACAGCTTTTGCATTCACCATAATTCTTTTAATGCTATCTCTGTTTAGTCTTATAGATAATATAGGCAGTTCCATTACCGTTGATGAAGAGAATCAATGTTTTTCATACAGAAGAGGATTCGTAAGGAAATCCGCTGCCATTATGCAAATAGAGCTCCTTACGACAAAAAAAATGTTTCTAGAAACAAAAGCTTTTTATTATATCTTAGCAGTAAGACTTTCTGATAGCAAAACTGACACTGTAAAATTCATTTCTACAGATGAAAACTCCGACAGATTTGCAAACCTGCTCATAAAGAAATTCGAGGAAGAGCAATCGGCATACGATTCAGTTTAAAAAGACCATGCCTATTGCAATACGCATACAGGCTAGTTACACCGTCAATTTTAAACCTTGCCTCGGCATTCTGTTCTGGGTACAGCTTTACAAACTGCGTCTTATTTCCAGATACAGCCATCAAAAATGAAATGTAATGCTCCTTTGTCATTGAATGATTAACAGAAACAAAGTATTCATCTTCAACAATCTGGACATTTATCGCATGCTCAATATCTGGCAACTCTGCATCCTGTGATGGAAGGGGAATGCCGCAGCAGCTTACAACTGACTCTCCACACGAGTGAATCACATTACCGCATACAGGACAAACATAAATATGGGCTTTCATCATGTTTGCCGCCTTGTTTGTGTTCTGAATGCAGTCACCAGACAAGAGCTCAATAATCGAAATGCACAGAGCTTTTGCCAGTGGTTCTAACAGACTGATATCTGGAAATCCCCTACCAGTCTCCCATTTACTAACAGCTTTGCTTGTAACAAAAATCTTTTGCGCAAGCTCTTCCTGTGTCAAATTCTTCTTTTCGCGAAGCCGCTTTATTACAGCTCCAGTAACATAAGTATCTGTCATGATGCAATTCTAGCACACCACAACTGCATAAGCTACCTACTTATCGTAGACAAGGCTATATGCTATATACCACAATCATTCATGCTCACCTATAATTTTTTCCATCCAAATCATGCCGTACCACCTGTTAAATTTTTTAGCACAGTTATAGAATGTCCCCACTTTCCGAAAGCCCATGTGTTCATGAAACTTTTCACTGTTATACGTCAAATACTCATCTTCTTCTTTGTTGGGCACTGCAATACATGCATACATGTTTAATATTCCAATTTTTTTAAGTTCCTCTTCAAGAGAATGATACAGACACCGCCCAAGCCCACTCTTACGTACACATCTGTCAACATAAATTGAAAGCTCCACATCCCACTGATATGCAGCACGGGTATGAAAGGTACCTGCATAGGCATAGCCAAGTATCTTACCGTCTTTTTCTACACAAAGGTACGGGTATTTTTGTGTTGTATGTTCTATGCGGCTTTCAAATTCTTCAACGGACGGAACATCATATTCATAAGATACGGCAGTGTTCTTTACATAATAAGAATAAATTTCAAGCAGTCGTGCTGCATCTCCCTTTACAACAGGCCTTACAAAGTCCTTCCAGTTTATTTTTTCAATTTCCAAACTCATACTAAATTACACCTGCATTTACAACATAATTCTAGCCATAATTGCAATGCAAGTCTAGTTAAAATTGCGATGCAAATTCTCACTTTACCTCATAGGCTGTTTGTGCTAATATCTGCACAGGATGAACGTAAGGATTATAGAAATGCCTCTTGATTTTGGAGGCAGGCGTCACGGCTCAGATATGGGACCGTCAGCAATGCGTCTTGCAGGAATTTCAGACAGGATTGAGTCTTTAGGCCACACAGTAATTCGCGACAAGCCTGTTGAAACAGAAGCACAGGAATATGCAGAAATTGGCGACAATCCAAAAGCAAAATACCTTAAGCCAATTACCGAGGCATGTACACGACTTGCCGAACAAGTAGACCTGTCTGTGCGAAATGGAGAATTTCCACTGATTCTTGGAGGTGATCACTCCATTGTTTTGGGTTCTGTAGCAGGATTGAGTTCCGTATATGCAGAAAAAGGTTTGCGGCTTGGCGTTCTGTATGTAGATGCCCACGGAGACTTTAATACAGATCAAACATCGCCTACTGGCAATATCCATGGCGAATGCATGGCCGCATGTGCTGGCTACGGACTAACGCAACTGGTCAACCTGTACAAAGACGGGCGTAAGATAGATCCTGAGAACATCTGCTATGTTGGAGTGCGTGACTTGGACAGCGGAGAAAAAAAGCTCATGAAAGAAGCCGGTGTTACAGTATTCACAGTAAGCGATATTGACAGGCAAGGATTCAGCGACATTGTAAAAAAAGTAAAGCTGTTCTTTAAGACACACTGTGATGTCGTACACATAAGCTTTGACATGGACTCCCTTGATCCTTCCATTGCTCCAGGAACAGGAGTCCCAGTACCCGGCGGACTAAACTACAGGGAAGCCCTTCTCCTTATGGAAGAAATGGCAACACTCGGTACTGTAAAATCAATGGAAATTGTAGAGGTAAATCCAATCCTCGACGTGCGCAATGATACAGCAAGCATGGCCGTTACACTTGCCGCACGGCTTTTAGGCGAAACACTATACTAATAAAAAAGGCTGCCCAAATATCTGGACAGCCATTTTTATTTCAACAACAAAGCCTGTTAGAAAGCAAGCTCATCTTCCTGTTCTTCTTCTGCTAAAGATGGCTGTATTGTTTCAAGATAGTTATCCAAGTATCGTTTTTCCATGAACATCGTAAGAGCAGCCTGTTCCAAATATGAAAGAGGACACGGAAAATTCTTGTACATTTCAGTGTATTCATTGTACAGCTTTTCAGGAAGCAATGCCCATGAGGCACTAATTCCCTTGCACAGCAGTGAAGAAAACGAATTCAAGTAAATTACATTGTCGTTTGTGTCTTCCTTCTTAAAGGAAGGTGTCTTCGTTGTAATTTTCTTTGTACAGTCATATTCAATGATAAAACGGTAAGGCATGGCCTTTGCCCATGACAGGAATTCATGTCTGCGCTCGTTAAGAATTTCTTCTGAAACACCGCATGTTTCCTTCGGCGTAATGTACAGCAGAGTTGCCCCGGACGAAAGCAGAGAATCATAACTAACTAGCTGTTTGTCTACAGGAATATCCTTTATCTTTATCTTTGTGTTAATAAAGAGCTTGCGCACCTGATCATCTTCGTCTTCGCCAAAGACAACCATAGGACGCACACCGCTTGCAATCTGCTCCGCACGAGAAAGAAGCCCATCCTGATTATTCGTGCCTTCAGGATGCACAATGCTTGCCTGTCTCAATATGCGTGTAAGAAGGCTCTGAATGCCTGCACCGACAACAATTCGGTCAGGATTTGCATCAATGCCATGAAAGCGTTGCATGAAGGTTGCCAGCGCCTTGCGGAATTCAAGGGAACCAGAACTTTCAGAAGTTTGATTAATGTCAAACTCTTCTGATGTGAGGATTTCGTTGTAACAGTTTGCAAGGTACTTCTCAAAGTATTCTGCATTCGGAATTATCTGTGGATTTTCGCTAGTAAAATTCATCTCTTCTGCTGCAGAAGGCGGAGTAATTAAATCACTATCATGTTGAAACAGTTTTTCAATATCGTTCAAAATTTAACCTCTCTTTTTATCGCCCTTAAATTATAAATCAAGAATTATCAAAAAGCAAATTTAATTTATGTCCAGCTTGTCTATTGGTGTAATTCCAAATCTTCCGGCAAAATCCCTTGATTTCCAGGCATTCATGATTACGTCTTCTGGACTATGTGCGTCAGAATTGCAGATGACACGAACTTTTGTCTGTGCAACCATCTCCCAGAATTCTACATACGGATACTGATATCGCATTCCATGACTCGTATTATTAGGACTACGCGAAATGCCAAGACCGTTTATTTCAATCGGCATGTTCAGATCAACAGCAGCATCTAGAATTGCAGAAAGACAGCTTTTTGCCTGAGCATCCCATTCAATCCAGCCTTTCATGAACAAATCGGGGTGGGCAAGGAAGGCAAAAATGCCGCTGCGCATTCCGTCTATTGTCTGGTCTATGTAACGATTTAAAAGAGATGATTCAGTTATTTCAGGACAATAAACATGGCTTGAGCCGTCCGTTACCCAGTGAGAACCGAGCACTAGATATTCAGCTCCATATTTGCCTTTGAGTTCATCGGCATACCAGCCTTTGTATCTGGCATCATATTCACATTCAAAGCCTTGATATACAGGAAAAGGAGAGGATTCCTTTACGGCATCCACCATGGCAATGTATTCTTCAACTTCATCTACAGACATCCTGACATGTGGCCAAGTATCTTCAAATGTGTCAGGATACGGACAATGGTCGCTTATGCCAAGTTCAAGGCAACCTTCTTTTGCCGCCTGTGCTGCATAGTCCGAAGGATTACCAGTAGCGTGCTTGCAAAGATGTGTATGAGTATGGTAATTAGATATTTTGTTCATGAAAGCAGTATATCACTTTCATCTTTCTTGCAAAAGACAAAAAAAGGCTGCCTGCTTTGAATCATTCTTCATCGCAGGCAGCCCGTTAATTCAAAAAGTCTTTAAAAGCTTATCTTATTTCTTAGACTTTTTTGTTGTCTTTTTAGCTGTAGACTTTGCAGTTGTTTTTTTTGCTGAAGTCTTGCTAGAAGCCTTCTTTGATGAAGAAGTCTTTGCCTTTGACTCAGCCTTTGGAGCTGCGGCCTTTTTAGCTGCTGCGTTAGCCTTGATTACAGCCTGAGCACCAGCGAGACGTGCTGCTGGTACACGGAATGGAGAACAAGAAACGTAGTTCAAGCCGAGCTTGTAGCACAATTCGATAGAAGCAGGATCTCCACCGTGCTCACCACAGATTCCGAGGTGCAGGTTGTTCTTTACAGAACGTCCCTTTTCCTCTGCAAGACCAATCATTACACCAACACCGTCTTCATCAAGAGTCTTGAATGGATCAGTGAAGAGAACCTTCTGGTCAAGGTAAGAATCGATGAACTTAGAATAGTCGTCACGGCTAAATCCGAATGTTGTCTGTGTAAGGTCGTTTGTACCAAATGAGAAGAAGTCTGCATATTCTGCAATCTTGTCAGCTGTTGCAGCTGCACGTGGGAACTCAATCATAGAACCAATCTGGAACTTGAGGTTTGTACCCTTCTTTTCATTTACATCAGCAATAACAGCTTCTGCCTGTTCACGAATCTGCTTAAGTTCTGCGAATGCTGTTACGTTAGGGATCATGATGCGAACATCGTGCTTAAGTCCCTTCTTTTCAGCTTCAGCTGTTGCAAGAGCAATAGCTTCAACCTGCATTTCGTAGATTTCTGGATATGTAATTGCAAGACGGCATCCGCGGTGTCCGAGCATTGGGTTATGCTCATTCAACTCTGCGTACTTAGCCTGAATCTTTTCTACATCATAACCAAGTTTGTTTGCAAGAGCCTGTGCTTCTTCTTTTGTTGCAGCCTGAATGAATTCGTTAAGAGGAGGATCAAGAAGACGAATTGTTACAGGGCGTCCTTCCATTGTCTTGATGATTCCAAAGAAGTCATCCTTCTGGAGAGGAAGAATCTTCTTGAGGTTCTCTTTGCGTTCTTCTGTGTTTTCAGAAAGAATCATCTTCTGGAATGAAGAAAGCTTTGGCTCTTCAAAGAACATGTGCTCTGTGCGGCAAAGACCAATACCTGCTGCACCAAAGCGGAATGCCTGAGGAGCTTCGTTCTGTTCTGCGTTAGCAAGAACTTCAAAGCCGTTTACTTTCTTGCCAGAAGCTGTTACGCGCTTAGAAGCGGCGCGAACTTCATCTGCCCAACCGAGGAATGTTTCAAGATCACCAGAAACAGAAGCTGGAGTTACAGGAATTTCTTCACCGTATACTCTACCTGTTGAACCATCGATAGAAATTACATCGCCCTTAACGAACTTCTTTCCGCCAATAGTAACTTCGTCTTTTCCTGTGAATACAACAGCAGCACAACCACAAACACAAGGTGTACCCATACCACGAGCAACAACAGCTGCGTGTGAAGTACGTCCACCTGTTGAAGTAAGGATACCTTCTGCAACATACATTCCTTCAATGTCATCAGGAGATGTTTCCTTACGAACAAGCATTACCTTCTTGCCAGCCTTGCTCCATTCAACAGCTTCTTCTGCCGTGAATACAATCTGACCACAACCAGCTCCAGGAGAAGCGTTCAATGCTTCTGCTATTGGAGTTGCAGACTTAAGAGCCTTTGCCTCAAACTGTGGGTGAAGGAGCTGATCAAGCTGATCTGGCTTTACGCGCAAAAGAGCTTCTTCCTTCTTAATGAGCTTTTCTTCAACCATGTCAACAGCCATCTTAACAGCTGCTGCACCTGTGCGCTTACCGTTGCGGCACTGGAGCATGTAGAGCTTTCCTTCCTGAACAGTAAACTCCATATCCTGCATGTCGCGATAGTGCTTTTCAAGACGGTTGCGGATCTTTGTGATTTCAGCAAAGATTTTTGGCTGCTGCTTTTCAAGTGCAGAAATATCCATTGGAGTACGGATACCAGCAACAACATCCTCACCCTGTGCATTGATGAGGTACTCTGCCATAAAGTGGTTTTCACCAGTTGAAGGGTCACGGCTGAATGCAACACCAGTTCCAGATGTATCACCCATGTTACCGAATACCATTGCCATAACAGTTACGGCTGTGCCCTTGATTACTCTTTCATCAATGTTGTTGAGCTTGCGGTATGTGATAGCACGTGGGTTCATCCAAGAACCGAATACGGCACCGATAGCACCCCACATCTGCTTCTGTGGATCCTGAGGGAAAGGTTCACCCTTTTCTTCCTTGTACATTGCCTTGTACTTAGTTACGATTTCCTGAAGCTCTTCTGCTGTGAGTTCAGTATCTTCCTTGATTCCACGGTGTGACTTTACTTCTGCAATGATTTCTTCAAATTTGTCATGATCAACACCCATTGCAACGTTACCGTACATCTGAATGAAGCGGCGGTATGCGTCCCATGCGAAACGTGGGTTGTTTGTCTTGTTTGCAAGACCAAGAACTGATTTGTCGTTAAGACCAAGGTTGAGGATTGTATCCATCATACCTGGCATAGATTCGGCAGCACCTGAACGAACTGAAACAAGGAGAGGATCCTTTTCGTCGCCGAGTTTTTTACCCATTGATTTTTCAAGCTTTGCAAGGTACTTTGCTACCTCTGCATCAAGACCTGCAGGATATTTCTTGCCGAGCTTGTAGTATTCCTGACAAACGTCGATAGAAATTGTAAATCCTGAAGGAACAGGTAAACTCAAAGGTTTCTTTGCCATCTGTGCAAGGTTGGCTCCTTTTCCGCCGAGTAATGGACGCATTGTTTCATCGCCTTCTGCGTCGCCATCACCAAAGTAATAAACATATTTGGTCTTAGCCATTAATGTCCTCCATATATATATGTAGAAGTCAGTATATCTTTAAAATGTTTTACCGTCAACGGAAAGTGCTTCAACTTTGCAAAAAACTGCATGAATAAAAGGTTTTTGCAGTGTGCAAGGAGGGGGGCTAGCATTCATCATTTCCTTTTTAAGGTAATGCATGACCTTGTTTATCCTGTAATCATATGAACCGTCTTACGGCAGGTATTCAGGATAGATGTTCTTGAGGGCGGCGAGCATCCGCTTTTTTTTCAGAGGGTCACCGTCTGTCAGTACGTCCAGTTTGCCCCGTGCATCCTTTCTGCCGGAGTTGTCCTGATACGTACATGTGCAGGTGGAACTTTTAAAGCCGCTCGTTTCTGCGTGGTCTATGATTGAATCAACATCTGCATAGCACAAGGGGCGTATGACGGTGAGCGGATAATTCTTGTACTGCATGCGTGGAGCCATGGTGGCAAGCTGTCCTTTTCCAATCATGTTCATAAGCAGCGTTTCAAGAATGTCATCGAGGTGATGTCCCAGTGCAGAAAGTTCTTTGTTGAGCGGCGGCGTTATTTCCGTCTGGACATGCATGGCGGTAAAGGAGCATAATCTTCCGTATACCCTTTCAATCAGCGTGGGCTTTGCACGCTATCAGCGCGAATACAAGACGCTGAAGAATTTCATTTCGGTAGCAGACAAACGCATGTACAGCATCAAGCACGGTAGTACTGATGCTGCAAAAGCTTAAATTTTACACTGTAAACTGATCTACCTGAATTCCTATGTCTTCAATGGATTTTTTCATTACGTTGGAAATTTCGGTAAGGCTTCTTCCTGTTTCATTTATTTTTTTTGTTGTTTCAGACATTTCAAGCATTCCCTTTTTCATCAAGGTTGTTTCCTCCTGCAAGTTATTCACTCCTTCAACAATTAACTTGCTTTCCTCAGCCATTTCCTTGGATGCTTTCTGAACTTCTATAGTGCTGTCGTTCATACCCTTCAGTGAATTCGTAATCTGAACGGAACCTGTCTGCTGTTCTGCCATTGCTGCCTTTATCTGTTGAACGAGTTCGTCAGTTTCGTTTACTTTGTGTGCAAGGTTTACGTATCCTTGAACTCCGTTCTGGGTTGCGGTTACTACCGATGCTATCGTGTTCTGAATGCTCTTGAGCTGTTGACCGATTGTCTTTGACTGTGAGCTTGATGTTTCGGACAGCTTTCTGATTTCGTCTGCAACAACGGCAAATCCCTTTCCTGCTTCTCCTGCGTGGGCAGCTTCAATTGCAGCATTCATTGCAAGCAGATTTGTCTGGCTTGCGATGCTTGCAATCGCAATGTTTGCTTCGTTCAAAAGTTTTGATTGATTTTCGATTTCAGAAATTTGGCCACTCAGTTTGCTTTGGGTTTTTGCTCCGCTTTCAGCATCGTTTGCAAGAGTTTGGAATTGGGATGCCATTCTGTCCACGGAACGGTTTACTTCGCTGATGCTACCGATCATTTGCTCGACCGCACTGGAAGCTTCTGCAACATCTTTGACCTGTACGCTGACAAGCTTTTCAAGCTGTTGTACGGTAGAAAGAATCTGGTTTATAGAGTCTGATGTCTGATTGACACTTTCGTTCTGCTGGTTAATGTTGTATTCCATTCTGCTGATGTTTTCGGTAATCTGTGCAATGGAATCCGTAGTTCCTTTCGTTCCCGATTTTAAGTCTTCTCCGACAGCAATGAGTGAATCTTTTGCTGTCTTCATCGTGGTGATGATTTTCTGGAGTTTTTCAGAGAAATTGTTAAAATTATTTGCAAGAGCAGTGATTTCGTTTTTTCCAGATTCGGGAATTCTCTTGGTGAGGTTTGCATTGCCGCTGGAGATGTCTGCCATTGCTGATGAAACAACCTTCATCTGTCCGAACATTCTCATCGTAAAGAAGTACACGAGTAGGATTCCTAGTATTGTACAGATAACACCAGCTGTGACAATGAGGGAGGTTTCTTTGTTCATTTCGTCCATTGTAGAGGTCAATGAAAAATCACAGCCGATAAAGCCGACAATTTCACCTTTCGATGTCCTTATGGCTTCGTATGTGCTGACCTGCTGTCCCCATTCGTCCAAATCCGTGATGCCAGAGCTTGCTGCTCCTCCGTTCTTCATTACTTCGAACGGTTTACTTCCGTAATGGGAAATGTCTTCCTCTGCTCCCAGTGGAGAAAAATGCTCTTCGTCACTTGGATCACAACTGCCGTCAATAATATATTTAAAGATTTTTCCTTTGCCAGTGGGGGCCATGGTATACAGGTATTCGCAGCCTACCGTCTTCTTTATTTCTAGCATCTTGAGTCTGGTCTCTTCGTAATATGGGTTATCTTCTGACGGATTCTTCAAGAATTGGGCAAAGCTGTCTGCATCTATTGCTTCCAATGTTTTTGCGCAAACAGGAAACCCACTTTGGGATGCGATGAATTCTCCCGTGTGCCTTACGCTGCGGCTAGAAATGATACTGATTAATCCTACTGAAAACAGAATGAACAGACCGAAAAAAACAATGAAACGAATCTTGTATGTATGTATGTATGTATGCATTTCCTCTTCCTTTCTGATAAAAAAAAAGCCCTGAAACCAAATGCGTTCAGGGGCTTTTCAATTTATGTTGTTTATACTGTGAATTGGGCCATTTGTGTTTCAATGCCCGAGATTGAATCCTTCATTTTAGATGCAATATCGGAAAGCTCTTGTCCGCTGCTGTCAATTCGTTTTGCTCCATGCGCCATTTCGTCCATGCTTTCCTTCATGTCGCTGCTTGCGTCTTGAAGTCCGTTCATGTTCTGCATGATGAGTTTGCTTCCTGCCGTCATCTTTTTTGCTGCTTCCGAAACTTTGCTTGTGCTTTCGTTCATGGTGCGCAAGGTGTCTATGACCTGCTTACTGCCCTCGTTCTGTTCCTTCATGGACTGCTTTATCTGAAGCACAATCATGTTTGTGCGTGCTATTTCATCTGATACCGCGTTGAAAGACTTGCTTGATTCTACCGATGCATCAACAACTTCCCCAATAGAATCCTGAATGCTCTTGAGCTGTTCTCCAATTGTCTTTGACTGTGAGCTGGATGTTTCGGACAGTTTTCTGATTTCGTCTGCAACAACAGCAAATCCCTTTCCAGCTTCTCCTGCGTGGGCTGCTTCAATTGCAGCATTCATGGCAAGCAGGTTTGTCTGTTCTGCGATGTTTGCAATTGCAAGGTTTGCTTCCTGAAGCATTTTTGACTTGTCTTCAATCTGGCTTATCTTTTCATTTACAGCCATCTGCTTGTCCTGGCCACCCTTAGCTTCGACTTCCAGAGTTGCAAAGTTGTTTGCCATTTTGTCAACAGCAGTGTTTACGCTACGAATATTCGCAATCATTTCTTCTACGGCACTGGATGCACTGCTTACACCCTGTGTCTGACTGCCAATCATCTGTTCCAGAGAGCCTATGTTTGTTGTGATTTCAGTTACAGCATCTGCCGTCTGTCGTACATTAGAAGACTGCTTTTCTATCTGAGTATGAACACTTGATATGTTTCCAATGATTTCTGAAATGGCTTCTTCCGTGTTTCTTGTGGAAGCAGACATGTCGTTTCCTACAGATATGAGCTTTTTTTCCGAGTCCTTGACTGTACCGATGATACCCTGAAGCTTTTGTATGAAGTGGTTTTCTTCATTGACAAGCTCATCGAACACCTTGAACAGCGAACGTCCCTTTATGGAAACTCGCTTTGTTAAATCTGCATTTCCGCTGGACAGCTCTGCAACAGCATCTTTCAGTATGCGCAATTGGTTTACGATGCCAACGATTGCTATAATCAAAAGAATAATGACAATGGTTATGGCAATGCCAATGAGAGTTGGGATTGTGGCATATTTTATACGTTCGCTCATGGAAAACGGAATGTAATATGCCATGTGCCATTTTACGAGTGATATTGGTGCAAGCATGTATTCACCGTCTGCCGTTCGTTCAAACGTAAGGCTGTCAGGCTTGCTGTCAATGTTCTTGAGGTGTGGGAATTTGTCGAATATATTCAGTTTGTCTTTGAGGATATTTGAGTCCAAGGCTCCTGTGATTTCGTCTTTGTCATTGTACAGATACATGGTTACCTTGTCGTCGAGGCCTTTGTACATAGTGTCGATGAAATTCTGAAGGGGAATTCCCGTTCCGACTATTCCAATCGGTTTTCCTTGATGTCGGACAACGGCATTGACCCACAGCATGGTGGTGTTTAGGGCTTCGTTGTAGTTGATGTTAAAGTTGTACTCGTCCGTTTCGTACATGGTCATGTTGTACCAGTAATCGTTCGGGTCATCCGGTTTTACGGTGTAGGAATATTCCATGCCGCTCCAGAATTCAAGGTTCTTGTCGCTAGTCCAGAAAACGGATTTGCTCAGAAATGAGTCGGAATAGGCTCTGAAGTCAACAAAGGCAGCTTCTTTTATTGCCGGATCATCAGGATTCATCAGGTATTTTACAATAGAAGGTGTTTTTACCATCTGTCGTACCAGTGTAAGCTGCTCGTTCATGCTTGCTTCAAATTCTACTGTGCGGATGCTTGCATGAAGTCTCATGTCTTCACGGGCTTTTGACGTGAATGATGCCCGTGAAATCTTGTTGATGGAAAACAAACTTGTAATTACGATTAAAATTAATATGGTTACAATTACTGCAGCCCTCATCTGTTTGGTCATAAATGCTCCTATATAATTCTGTCAGAAGATTCTGCAAATAATAATTGTTTCATAATGTAAACATGATGTCAAGAAAAAAATGGAGAGGGGGTTGTTTTTTTTATAAATGTTTGCTGTGTAAGGAAATATTAGCTTTTTAGAGAAGCTTTTACCAGCATTTCTGCTTCCTCCGGCGGCAATGGACGACCCCACAAGTAGCCCTGGATGTAGTCGCATCCAATCGTTTTGAGCGTTTCGAGCTGGTCTTCCGTTTCGACACCTTCGGATATGACATCAAGATTGAGTACGTGACCGATGGAGATGATGGTGGCAACGTACTGCCGCGATGATTCACTGGACTTCATGACATCGATGAATGACTTGTCGATTTTGAGCATGTCTACCGGGAACTTGTTCAGATAGCTGAGTGAAGAATAGCCCGTGCCAAAGTCATCGATGGCAATCTTTATGCCCATCTTTTTGATTTCGTTTATGCATTTCAACGCCTTTTCGGCAGACTCTATCATGATTGATTCCGTTATTTCCACTTCAAAGTGGCTTGGAGCAAGGCCGCTTTCCTGTACGATTTCCTGTAGCTCTTCAATGAAGTTGTTTTTCATCAGGTGCATTACTGAAACATTCGTGCACAGGATGATGTCGGAATCCGTGTCCTTGATGAGCTTGACTATGAAGCATGCGGCCTTGCGGAACACGAAAGAAAATTAATAGTATTTCCTTCTGTACCTCCTATAATATATCTGTATGTAGAAATTTCTCTAGAGTTTTTTAATTCTCTAGAGCTTTTTTTAGGAAAACAAGAGAAAACTAAAAACAACATTACAAATATGGCTATAAAACTAATCTTTATTAATTTGTTCATTAATATTCACCTCAATTTGCTGAGAATTAACATCAGTTACTAACACGCTGTCTTTTACGTTGTGTTTTTCTTTTGCTTCAGCCATTCCCCGACAGCTCTTTTTTGATATTATACCTTATATTCCATGAATTGGAATATGGGTTTTGAGTTTATTTTTTAGTATACTGTGATAATATTTGTTGCCTTATCTCCGAAAAATCAATAAAACAACTAAAATTATTAAAAGAAATATTTCTATGGTTATAAATTCCCTGTCTAAATTATCATCTGCATCATAGTTTCGACTCATTATAAATGAACATGCAGTAGCTATACAAACGCCTAATCCAAAACCAATAGGAAGAAATTTTGAAAAAAGTTGAGAATCAATAAAAAAATCAATTAATAAAAGACTATCCGCCCATATCAACAATCCAATGCATCCTGCTATCCTAAATTTTACACTTTTCATACATTTTCACCTCTTAATGTCTATACCTACTAAACTACGACTCCAATTATTTAAAATTTGTTTTTCATATTCGTATCCAAATGTTACAAACAATTCTGCAAGATTCTTAGAAGTCTTTTTTGAAACAGAAAGATAAATACTGACAACAGCTCCTTCTGGCCCCATAAGACCAATAATATCTATAACAGCATCACTAACAGTATCAAAATTTGGATTCGTAGAAGCTTTTCCAACATCTATGGCAGTTACAATATATCCAGTAAAAGAAGCTTCTTTTTCTAGAAGATTTGCACTTTCCTCAAATCACAATATACAATCCCATTGGATCAACATACCTCACAGGATTGTTTGAGCTGTAGTTATACAAATGGCAGCATGTCGGACTAATTTTTCCTCTCCTACAGTTTACGGTAAATATTCCGGATAAATATTTTTTAACGAAGCAAGCATCCTCTTTTTTTTCAAAGGGTCACCGTCTGTCAATACATCAAGTTTGCCTCGTGCATCCTTTCTGCCAGAGTTATCCTGATATGTGCATGTGCAGGTGGCACTTTTAAAGCCACTCTTCTCTGCGTAGTCTATGATCGAATCAACATCTGCATAGCACAAGGGGCGTATGACTGTGAGCGGATAATTCTTGTACTGCATACGCGGAGCCATGGTGGCAAGCTGACCTTTGTTTATCATATTCATGAGCAGTGTTTCAAGAATGTCATCGAGATGATGTCCTAATGCGAGTTTGTTATAACCGTTGGCTAGGGCATAAGACAAAAGCTCCGTCCGCCTCTGGCATGAACACCACCAGCAGTTCATTTTGCGACCAGGTTTTAGTCTGCCCAGCACGTTTACGTCCAGTGTTTCAGGCGTAACATTCCAGCTGTCAAATAAAGCGGAAAGTTCTTTGTTGAGCGGAGGCGTTATTTCCGTCTGAACATGCATGGCAGTAAATGAAAAATGTTCGCCATGCCGCCTCATGCGGTTTGAAAGATATTGAATCAGAACCGTTGAATCTTTTCCTCCAGAAGCACCTACAAGAATTCGGTCTCCGTCTTCAATCATCTTGTAGTCATAAACGGCTTTGTCTATTACACTGAATAAAAATGGCTGTGGCATAATATAAATGTAGCACAATGGAACAAAATGGGATATACTAAAAATATGGATCAGTACAAGAAAGATTTTATTGACTTTATGGTAGAGAGCAAAGTGTTGAAGTTTGGCTCTTTCACACTTAAGAGCGGAAGACATTCTCCTTTTTTTATGAACGCAGGAGCTTACGTTACAGGAAGCCAGCTTTCCAGACTCGGAGAATTTTATGCACAGGCAATACATGCAAATTTCGGTGATGATTTTGATGTTCTTTTTGGGCCTGCCTACAAGGGCATTCCTTTAAGCGTAGCAACAGTCATTGCATACAGCCGGCTTTACAATAAAGAAATCCGATATTGTTCAAACCGCAAGGAAGCAAAAGATCACGGTGCGGACAAAGGCATGCTTCTTGGAAGTGACATAAAGAAAGGAGACCGCATTGTCATTATAGAAGATGTTACAACTTCAGGAAAATCAATTGACGAGACTGTTCCTGTAATCTACTCACAGGTGCAGGATAAAAACGATATAACTATTGTGGGCGAGATGGTCAGCTTGAACCGCATGGAAAAAGCACAGGATACAGATAAGAGCGCGCTCGATTCCATTACAGACCGTTATGGATTTCCAGCACGTGCAATCGTTTCAATGAAGGAAGTCATTGACTATCTTTATAAACCTGATAATTCCAATAATATTATAACTGATGGCATCATAACTGATGGCATCAAAAAAGAAATCGATGCCTATTATGAGGAATGGGGAGCAAAATAGAGAGTGAACACAGTAGCACAGACGACTGCATTTTTTTATACTCTGACAGACGCTTTCTGTTTTGTAATAATTGCAATCTTGCTGTATACAACTCTTATTGATGCAGACAGAAACAGAAACAGGTGGTATCAGATAAACCTGATGATCATGCTTCTTGTATTCTGTCTGATTGACATTGTGTGGATATTTGTCTATGAAGGCATTCTTCCTAGGACTCATGCCACACGAATGATAAGCAACGTATTTCTCTACTGTTGCATAAACGCATGCTCTTTCTGCATGTTCCTTCTATTGAATTTAAACCTCGAAATCGTTTCAAAACACCGCATACCGTCCATGATCGTTCCATACGTAGTGTTCTGGATTATCATGGCCATAATCATAACAAACCCATGGACAAACATTCTGTTTTCCATTGACAGAGAAGGAATTCTTCATCCAGAACTCCTGTACGTTCCGTGCATGTGCGTCATAATCGGAGACCTCATTCTCAGTACGATAAGGGGACTCATAATGGCATTCCGACCGGAAAACGAACCAAGCAAAGGATTCTGCATTACAATTGCCCTGTATGCAATTCCTGTTTTTTCAGGCGGATACATTCACCTTGTCAATTACGAAATACCTTCGGTTTCCATAGGACTTACAATTTCAATACTGCTTTTCTACGTAATGCAGATGAGGGATCAAGTTTCACTCGATGCCCTGACAGGCATTAACAACCGCAAGCAAGGTGAAAAATTCTTTTTCAAGCACATTCAGAATATTAACAGTCAGGAAACACATTCCTCTACAGGTCTTTACCTGTTTATTGCCGATGTAAATAAATTCAAGTCCATAAATGATACTTATGGTCATGCCGAAGGGGACAATGCCCTGATTGTTGTTGCAGACGCTCTTCGCGATGCCTGTACATTCTATGCAGACAAGTGCATGCTGTGCCGCTTTGGAGGCGATGAATTTGTAATCGGAGGAATGTTCATTGATGACAAGTCTGCCGAGTGGTTCTGTGAAATGATAAAAGACTGCGTTGAAAAAAAATGTACGCAAAAGAATCTTACATATATGGTTACTGTAAGCATTGGCTTTGAACGTTACAAACCGGAGTATCGCAATTTCAAGACGCTTCTTGCGGCCGCCGACAAAAAAATGTATGAGGAAAAACGAAACGGAGACTCATGACGCTTTTGCTTGCAATTAACACGCAAACTAAAACACAACCTGCACCAAAATCATATAAACAACAGTACCAGAAAGAATGCTCAATAATGAATTACGTCTCCACCACTGCATTAAGACGATGTCAGCCACGGAAAGCAGTTCACAAATTCCAAACGGATATGTAAAAACTTTTGTATCTTTAAGACAGTAAACAACGAGCATTCCAATGATTGCCTGTGGTAGAACCTTTCCCAAATATTCTATATATGCAGGTATTTTGCCTTTAAACACAAAAAAAGGCAAAAAGCGCAGGAGCATTGTAAATACAGCCATCAGTACAATTAAAAGAATTGAGTGCATTGTCATGCTCACTGTTCCACCTCCAGTCTGCTCCTCAGCAGCGTAAGCGTCAGGATTATGACAATCATGGACGGAATTAAAAAATGCTCTGATCCAAAAATCAAAAGACAGGCAAGAGTTCCTGCCACTCCTGCCACGGCCGGAATATGAGTTTCAGCAGAAATCCACTGCTGGGTAAAAGAAGCGACAAAAAGGGCCGTCATGCTGAATTCAATTCCCTTTGTGGCAAATGGCAAGAAATCTCCCAAAAGACACCCCAGAACACTTCCTGTTATCCAGTAACAGTGATTGAAAAGAGACACCAAAAAGAAGAGCAACTTGTCTTCAGAGCTGTCATTACAAAGAAGGGAGTAAGTTTCGTCTGTCAGCGAAAAAATCAGATAAGGTTTGTACTTGCCGGATTTATTGTAACGACCGAGCATTGAAATGCTGTAAAAAAGATGCCGTGCATTTACCATAATAGTCGTTACAATAGTTGTAATTACAGAAGCTCCGCCTGTCAAAAGACCGATGCCAACATACTGCATTGAACCTGCATAAATGAAAGTGCTCATTGCAAAAGTCCACAAAACGCCGAATCCTGCATCATTCATAAAAATGCCGAATCCCATTCCAAGCACAATGTAACCTGCAAACACAGGAATTGACTGTATGAAGGCTTTTTTTGCAACTACTAAATTCATAAAAGGCATTGTATCAGAAAGGCTCAAAAAGTCAAATGTCCGGCTGTAAACCGGACATTTTTATAAAACCTTATTTTTATGCCGAAAGCTTCATGTCGCCGTCTTTTATCCAGCCCTTAGTCCTCATGAACCTGTAAATTACATAGCTCAATGCAGCAGGAAGCAGAATGTCAATGAACAGCATCTTTACAATGATAACCCACGCAGCTTCTTCCCCTGCCATTGCCTGGAACGTCATTATCTGACCGACAAGTCCGCTCGTACCCATTCCGGCACCAGCAGGAAGAGTCTTCATTTTAAGAATGCATGTAGCTATAGGCCCCGTAATTGCAGAAGCAAGTGTAGCAGGAACCCATATAAGAGGATTCTTTGCAATGTTTGGAATCTGAAGCATTGAAGTTCCAATTCCCTGTGCAAAAAGTCCATTAAAGCCGTTGTCTTTAAAGCTGATGATTGCAAAACCTATCATCTGTGCAGAACATCCAGCAGTAGCAGCACCCCCCGCAAGTCCTGTCATGCCAAGCATGATTGCAATGGCAGCAGAAGAAATTGGCAGTGTAAGGATGCATCCCATTACAACACTAAGTATTATTCCCATCCAGAATGGATGCAGTTCTGTAGCCATGTTGATTGCCTGTCCAAGCCACTTTGCAGCAGTTGCAAGAGGCGGACCAAAGACAACTGCAACAAGAGCACCAGTAATGATTGTTACGGCAGGAACAACAAGAATGTCAACCTTTGTCTTTCCGAAAACAAGCCGACCAAGCTCTGCACCAGCAAGAGCCGCAACAAATGCAGAAAGTGGGTCTCCAGGACCTGCAAGAAGTACGGCTCCTGATTCAGTAATAAATGCTGTAGATTGTTCTGCAATGGCTGCCACAAACTTAGGAGCATAAGCACCTACAGTACCAGTAAGGATGCTTCCATAAACGGCAAGTTTTGGAGCACCAAGTGAGTGGGCTACACCGACTGCAATGCCTGCACCAGTAAAGACTGTAAGCAACTGACCTATCTTAATAAGGAAAAGACCTGCGGCTGTGGCAGGAAAGAATTTTCCAATCTGACCAATTATCAGACCAATGATGAGTGTGGAAAAAAGACCAAGTGCCATTCCACCCAGAGCGTCAACAAGATAACGCTTGACGTACTTGTTCATAACGTCCTCCATGAGAAAAAAAAGATGTTAAGGGAATTTTTTGACATACTTGGTGATTTGGACAAGACCATTAATCGCAAACGTATAATCTAAGGAAAGCCGCATTTTACGGCATGAACAGAATGTAGCAGATATATGAAGAATTGACAAGTAATTAAAGGAAGAAAATTGAAAAATAAGCCACAAGCCGCTATCGACGCTGGCATCAGACATTCGAAAATACATCGCCTGTAACGGCAAAATCTTCTGTTTTATGGGTAAGGTTCGGATTGTAGAACGGATCTCCTGCTGCAATCTCATTTCCCCACAGCTGTAACAATCTGTTGATTTCACTATTAAATCGAGCCTGCTTTTCTGGTGTATCTTCCAATCCCCGGCTTCCCCTCTATAGGATAAACTATGCGGTAGGTATTGGGTACTTTTGTAGTAAGGACTTTGACAGGGATTCCGACCCTTTCAAAGTGATGTTGCAAGGCTTTCTGACCTGCAACTGTGGTATAGACCTTTGCACAGGAAGAACTTGCAGTGGAACTTGGAGAAGCACGCCAGTAGTACAGGCACTTTGGAACATGCACGATGTGCAGTGCAATTTCTGAAAGCCTTAAGAACATGTCAAAATCCTGAGCACCGTCACATTCGGAATTGAATCCGCCTGTTTTTCGAGCATAGAACGCTTAAACGAAGTAAAATGACAGATGTAATTTATGCTGTAAAAGTAATCCGGTGCAAAATCGGGCTTAAAATCTGTCCAAATTATTTCATGCAGGTTGGGACTTTTAAAGACTGCCTCATCGGTATACACAAAATCGGCATTCTTTTCGCAGATTGCCTTCATTGTTTCAAATAGAGCCGACGGATGCAAAAGATCATCATGATCCAGCAGGCTGATGAAATCTCCGATAGCCATCTTTGTGCAGTCGTTAGTGTTTTCGCTGATTCCGCCATTATGGGAAAGCTTCTTGTATTTTATGCGGTTGTCTTTGTGTGCAATTTTTCTACAAACTTTCTGTACATACTTGTGGCTTGCATCGCTTCCGTCGGCAAGGCAAAGTTCTCAGTTTTCATACGTCTGGAACAATACCGAGCCTATCATTTCCCGCAAAAAATCTTTCGGTGTATTGTATAGGGGTACAATGATGCTGAATTTTATTTTCTTTGGAAAGTCATAATTCTTCTGCATACAGTAGGCACTGTCTGTCACTCCGAAAGCAAGAGGACTAATATGAAAGCCATGTCGTCTTTTCCAAAACTTAGTCTTTGAATCAATTTTTTTCTTTTCATTATGCTGTTTTATGGCAATAAAAAGTCCTCTAAATCCACTGTTCATCAAAATTTTAAGAGCTTTCTTTACCTTTTTGGGAAGGATTTTTCTGGCAATCTTTTTTGCAAGCTCTTTCCAGAGCATATCTATTTGAGAGTGGTCAAGATTTTCTTCCATGATGTATATATGACTCCTGAAAAACTGAATGGTTATAATCAAGCGTACCACATAAAAACGGTCATATCAAAATACTAGACTCATGGAGCTTAATAAGGCAGGGGTTTTTAGCAAAATTCCATATACAATATAGACAAAGGTTCCAAAATCCTTATTGAACAAATGCCATCTTTTTTGTAACAATGCAAAAAAAACTGTTGTTATTTATAAAAGTAGGATATAATATTTAAACTATATAAAATAAAGGAGATTTTATGAGTTTTATTAGAAAAGTTCAGTACATACTGTTGCTTGTTGTTCCTGCCGCATTCATAGGATGCGTAAGTTCTCATCCAGACACTCCGAAGGCAAATACTTCTGCCCTTGCTCAACAGAGTTCAAAGCCTACGGCAGCAGCCTATCAAGGACTAAAAAGAAAGGTTGCTATCGCCCGTTTTTCAAACGAAACGGAATATGCCAAAGGAGCTTTTTACGACAAGAACAATGACCCTCTTGGAAAGCAGGCTGTGGACATTCTTTCAACACGTCTTACTTCATCAGGCAAATTCATTCTTCTGGAACGTGCAGACGCAGAACTCATCGAAAAAGAACTTAAATATTCAGGTCAAAGCGAAGCCGCACAAAAAGTTGGCGCAGACTATCTCATAATAGGCTCTGTTACCCAGTTCGGACGCAAGAATACTGGCGAAACAGGAATCTTTACACAGACAAAAAGGCAAATCGTACAGGCTGGAGTAAGCATAAGGCTTGTTGATGTTTCAACAGGAGAAATCATCTATGCGGAAGAAGGTCTTGGAGAAGCAGAAACTGAGGCTTCCACAGTGCTAGGATTCGGAGGTCAGGCAGGCTACGATGCAACATTGAGCGACAAGGCAATCAGTGCCGCCATCTCACAGCTTGTAGAAAACGTCATAAACAAGTGTATGGACAACCCTTGGAAATCTTACATTCTTTCCTATGATGCAGACGGCATGATTATTGCAGGTGGTGCAAAGCAGGGCGTAAAGCCGGGCAATGTATTCCAGGTGTACCAGAGGGGCAAGAAGGTCAAAAATCCTCAGACAGGCATGAACATGGAGCTTCCTGGAAAGCAGATAGGAACTGTTACAGTTCAGTCAACAGGTGGTTCTACGGCTACAAATGAATATTCATACGTTCAGTATGCGGGAACGCCAATAGATTCTTCAAAACTTTCAGACTATGAAATAAGAGGTAAATGACATGAAAAAACTTAATTTCTTCGAACTTTTTGCAATTGCCGTTCTTGCAGTCCTTGCGGCAGCTTTTTTTTCTGGCTGTGAAAGTCCCCGTAGCGTATCGCATGGAATGCCTGATGTCGGTTATGTACAGTTTGTAAGTTCCTCAAACTACAAGAACGTTACGGCAGTCTTTGACGAAGACGTGACAATCAAGGCAAAAGTAATCAGTTCAGAAGACAGAACAATAGAAAGTGACCATAATTATGCAGTTACTACGGGAAGACACAGCGTGCAGGTATTCGATTCCAAGGGCAACATTCTTGTTTCAAGAGACATTTTTGTTGCGGCACAGGAAATAAGAATCATCTATCTGCCGTAACATGCCCATGAAAAGAGTGAAGTCAATCCTTACGGCATTAATCGTAAGCCTCTCATTCTGCCTGCCGGCAAGTGCAGAAACACTGTACAGCTGGTATGGCTATCAGGACAAATCGTACAAATATCTGAAAAAGAATGATTCTTCTTCGTATAAGTCGCTCATACAGTGCTACGAAAGCATGATAAACAGCCAGAGGGCAGCTAGAAAAGCTGTTCCTCCTGGAATTTATGCGGATTACGGATGGGCACTCATAAAGGAAGGCAACAGGGAAAAAGGCATTGCCATGCTCAAAAAAGAAATGGAACTTTACCCTGAATCCAGCGTATTCATAAACAGAATACTAAAGAGGTTTACTGATGAACAGAAAAAGTAAATTCCGTCTGTCATTCATGGCTATTTGTACACTGCTACTTGCTTTCTCACTGACATCCTGCATATCCTTTGATGTTGGAAACAGCGGATACGAGCGTCCAACCAAAGGAAATACTTACAGGCAGATGTACGAAGAAGATCCTGTAGTCATGCTCATAATGCCTCCCATCAACAACAGTGCGAATGTAGATGCAAAGGATTTTTTCTATTCCACGCTGAGCGTACCTATTGCAGATGCAGGATATTACGTCCTTCCGCCTTACCTTACGCTTGAAACGCTCCAAAGGGAAAGTGCCTATGACGCAGAGCTTTTTCTAGACAAAGACTTGTCAAAGTTCAGGGAGATTTTTGGTGCCGATGTAGCGGTTTTTACAGTCATAAAGTCATGGAACAAGAGCATGTTGGACTACACGGTTACGGTAAAGATTGACTATATTTTCCGTTCAACAAAGACGAACGAGACCCTTTACAAAAAAAGCGGAAACGTTATTGTAGATTCATCTCTTGAAGTAACTGACAGTGACAGTTTTTTGGGCTTTCTTATAAATGTAGTTGCCAGCTCAATTTCTACAGCCGTCACGGACTTTGTAGACATGGCCGTAAAGTGTAACAACAAGGCATTAGCTGACATTCCTCGAGGAAAATACAGCGGACGCTACGGACAGGACAAAAACGACAGCCCAGGCAGCAATACAGTTACAATTAATATTCCAGAGAAATAAAGTTGCTCATTGACGCATTATGACAAAAAGCTGTAAAATGTAAAGGCATTTTCAAAGAAGCTCCCACACTTTGGGAGCGTTTCATAGGAGAACATGATGGTCATTAAACCGATGATTCGCAGCAACATCTGCATAAACTCACATCCTGCAGGATGTGCAAAAGAAACGGAAAGACAGATTGAATACGCAAAAAGCCAGAAAGCAAAGCGCGGAATAAAGACAGTAAAAGAAGGCGGCAAAGGTCCTAAGACCGTTCTTGTACTCGGATGCTCTACTGGTTATGGTCTGGGTAGCAGAATAGCAGCAGCTTTTGAATACGGTGCCGATACTATAGGTGTTTCATTTGAAAAAGAAGCTTCAGAAAAGCGCGGAGGAACTCCAGGCTGGTATAACAACAAGGCATTTGACAGAGCCGCACAGAAAGAAGGCCTTAAGACAGTCACCATAAATGCAGACGCATACAGTGATGAATGCCGCAAGACTGTAATTGATCAGGTAAAGGCTTGGGGAACAAAGTTTGACCTTATTGTCTACAGCCTTGCAAGCCCTGTCAGAACAGACCCGGATACAAAGGTAATGTACAAGTCCGTAATTAAACCTGTAGGACAGCCTTACGGTGGTGCCGCACTCGACATGATGACAGGAAAGCTCTCTGAAATGACAGCAGAGCCTGCACAGGGCGACGAAATTCCAAACACGGTAAAAGTTATGGGTGGCGAAGACTGGGAGCGTTGGATCAAGCAGCTTTCAGAAGCTGATGTTCTGGCACAAGGATGCCGTACTGTAGCATATTCATATATAGGACCAAAACTTTCACACCCTATCTACCGCGACGGTACAATCGGAGCTGCAAAAAAAGACCTTGAAGCACGTGCAAAGAACATCGACAAGGCTCTTAAGGCTGTCGGTGGTGCTGCTTATGTCAGTGTAAACAAGGGGCTCATTACACGCTCATCGTCTGTAATTCCAATCATTGCCCTTTATCTTGGTGCCCTGTTCAAGGTTATGAAGGCAAAGGGTACTCATGAAGGATGTATTGAGCAGATGGAGCGCCTGTTTGCTGAACGCCTTTATACGGGTGCGGACAACGGAGCTGGAACTGTTCCTGTTGACTCAGAAAACAGAATACGCATTGATGACTGGGAACTTGCAGCCGATGTTCAGGCAGAAGTAGACAAGATAATGCCAAACATAACAGAAGCAAATGTTGAGCAGGTAATTGACCTTGCAGGAATACGGCACGATTTCCTTGCAATAAACGGATTTGATGTAGAGGGAATTGACTACGGAAAAGACGTTACAGATTTGACCAGCATAGACTAAGCTAATACATAAAGGCACTTTCTGAAAAGGAAGTGCCTTTTTTAGTAATCAAGCGAGAGTGTAAATATTACGCCAAGAAGAATAGTCGGTAAATCTTTGGTAGAATTAAATGTAGTCTTGTACGTATAGCTTGCGCCACCGTAAATAATTGGCGCAATGAAAGTCATCGTTACATGAGAGAATGTATCAAGAGACAGGCTTGGAATAAAGTAACCGGAGTTTTCATCAAGATTCAGATACCAGTTGGCTGCAACAGAAATGTCGGACTTTGCAATATGACGCCACACAAATGTAAAGCCGAGATTGTTTGATCTTTTGGCATCCTTCTTTGTTTCCGTAGAGCGGGAATCATAAATAAACTGATATTCAGCACAAAAACCAATCTTTCCCATGTTCTCTGTTGACCAGAGTCGGCTAAAGCCGCCGACGAACTTTGCATAGGAAACGTCTTCAAAATCACCGCGAGGAAAATGAACCTTTCCCCACAAATTAATATGGTTGCCAAACAAATCTGTCGTAATTTCAGCACCAAGCGCAGGCTGCATTGCCTTTGGATCGGCAGATGCCCATTTACGGCCAAACAGCTTTATTGAAAGAGGCCCCAGAGGATATTCTACAGCACCAGCATAAGACAGGTATTTTGAACTCAAATCATCAACATTGCTGCTTTTGTACATGCCCATTGCCTGAATTTGACCACGGCCGACAGGAATTGTAAAAATGGCATCGAAACGCTTTGTTGCTTCATGCTCCGTCTTAAACAAAACCGTTACATCATCAGACTCATCGTCCAGAATATTTGTATCAAAAAGCAGTGAATTTCCCCAGCTTGTAGCGGTTGCTCCTGCCGTTATGTACATGAAATCTTCGAGAATGTAATCAAAATAAAGCTGGTCTATAGTTATTTCAAAATTTGGAAAAGAAGTGTAAACCTGGCCCTTTACAGAAATGTCTTTTGCAGGACGGGCAGTAAAACCAAGATAGTTTTCAAAAGAAGCAAAAGGCATCAATAAGTCATCGGGATAAATCTTTCCAACAAGCCCCATTGATGCATTAAAAGAACCGTACAGTTTTATATTCTGCAGCATGTCTCCCGCGACTGGCGTTACCACAGGAGGTGCAGACTGCTCCTGTTCCTTTGGCACTTCAACATCTTCTGCACTTTCAAACATACTGTCCACGTCAAAGGAATCTTCTTCCTGTGCAAAAGCAGCATGAGGCAGTGAAAGGATGCAGAGTGCCAGAAACAAGCAGCAGAACTGTCGCATCATTACTTACTGCTCATCATCTCAACATATTTCTTTGTGTATACAGTATTATTCTGCTTTGCAAACGAAACATTTGAAATTGTTATCTGAGTCTGCTCATACTGCATTTTATTATTGATTTTCTTTCCACGAAGATTATCAATAATCAGCATTCTGTCAGGAACAGAATGACCTGTATATTTCTGATATGAAGGAATGGCTGTTGTTCTCAAAAGCTGACCTGAAAGGCTGTAGTCTTCCTTCTTGCGGATAAGTCCGTCTTCTTCAGTTACCCAAAGTTTTACTGAAGGATAGTTTACGTCGTCAACCTTTGCAGCAAGATCGAATACGACACACTTGAGGCTTCCGAGCTTTTCCCGCTCAGCAGACTTAATCTTGTATTTTTCAGTGTAATGCTGAGGTGTAAAGTCCGCGGTTGTAGCATTTGTACCAGAAAGCTTATCCTTTGAGCTTGAGAAAACAAACTGCTTGTCTGCAGGATCGTAGAACCAGATATTCTGGTCAAACTGAACATATCCCTTACCCCTGTCAGAAGCAGGAGCTGTAAAAAGGATTGTATAAGACGAAGCGTCATCGCGTCTGTACATGATTACAGACTTTTCTGTCTTTCCCTGTCCAGGCTTTTCCTGAACAAGCGAATAGTTTGCGGTAAAGTCCGTACCAGAAAATGCTGTAGTTGCATCTGTCTTTTTGAGAAGGGCAGATGCCTCTGAAGAAGAAAGGCTGTCTGCAAATGCTGCAGAAACAGTCAAAGCACAGGCTAATACCGATATGATGATTTTTGATGCAATTCCCTTTTTCATTTCTAATTTCATTTCTAACCCCAAAATATAAAATTAAGTCGTTGTCGCGAGTGCGCTGACAGGACTAATGTGAACCACATTACGTATTGTAAACAACATAGATAAAATAGTTGTTACAGCAATTATCAAAAACAGCCCCAAAGATTTGAATATTCTTATTTTTGAACACAAGTGACTGTTTTCAAGAAATATATCAAATGCTGGAATAAAAGAAAAGTCAAACAGAGACAAAATCCATGTTATTCCCAAGGTCAAAAGAACCGCTGCAAAAAATCCGAGTACAAGAAGATACAAGGATTCCACCAGAAATACATTCCGCACACCTGCGGGCTTCATGCCTATTGCCCTGTATGTTCCTATTTCTGTAATACGTTTCATGACAGTAATGCGGTACGTACTGCCCATGCCTACGGAAATAATTGAAACAAGAATAACAATTATAAGAAGGACAACGGCTTTTAAAGCATCTATAAGCATCTGCAGGTCCTTTATGTTTGCATCAAGGGTAATCAGGGCATACATCTGATTTTCCTGCTTTTCTGCCGCATGTGCAAAGTCTAACTTACTATCTGACAGCGGATACATAAAAAAGTGTTTTTCAAGTTCTTTCTGCAATTTATATACAGTAAGATTTGACAAAGGTCTAGAAGGCTGATACATACATATTCTGTTTACAAAGTCCTCACTTCTACCTGAAAGAAATCGGAGAGCTTTTATATCAAGATATGCCGTATACATGCCAAACAAACTTGAATCTACAAATATACCAGAAATATACATGTCAAGCGTATTCATATAACCTTTATCAGTCTTTACCTGAAGAATGACACTATCGCCTGCTTTTACCCCTAACTGTCGAGCAATGGGTTCAGAAATAATCATGCTGTTATGTTCAGGAACAGTCTTAACTCCACCTTCTATAAAATTCATGCGGCTTAACAGCTGATATTCATCATCAAAGTCAACTCCTTTAAACATTCTCTGTCTTATGCCTGTTCCTTCAAAAAAAATCTGAGTTCTGCGAGCATCATATTCAATACGATACGATAAAACCATGTCATCAGGAACAAGAGACTTTATAACTTCCATTTTTTCAGGAGAGTTTTCCATGTTCTCTTCATTTATACCGCCCATAAAAACAAGGTCACCGCCATAATAAATTCTTGCCTTGTCTTCCACAGCCTTAAGCATACCGTCCGTAATCCACACTGCAGAAAGCATTATTGCAATGCCTACGACACAGACAGTAAAAAGAGAAATATACTGCCTGCGGTTATTTATCAATGTATGCAATGCTAGATTTGAAAAGAACATCCTCATTATGCCTGCCCCCTCATTGCAACAACAGGATTAGTACCCAAGGCTATACGCAACGGATACAGCCAGCCGATTATGGCAAGCAGACACGACAGCCCCATGCAGCTTAAGAGATTTGAAGCCGTAAGCACAGTTCTAATATAAGAACCTCCGAAAAGCTGAACAAGCAGGCTGTTGCCAATATGAATGTTAAGGCTATGAATCAGGGCATTTAATGCAATGCCAATCACACAGCCTGCAATGCCGGCGGCAACAGTCAGAATTGCAGTTTCAAACAGGAACTGAAGTGCGACAAAACTTCTTCCGGCACCAATGGCACGTAATGTACCAGTCTCGCACACACGGCTCAATGAAGAAATAATAAGAGTGTTGGCAATTACAATAAAGCCTGTAAAAAGAATCAGAAGAATACCAATATTAAGGATTACCCTCAAATAAAAGACCATGGCAACAGAACCGCCGGCTGCAGAACGCCATTTTACAGCCTGTACAGGCCAATCGTTCTTTTTGAATTCTGCATTCAGGCTGCGTATAATCTTATTGATGCTGACATTTTCAGAAGTCTTGCAAATAAGGAACGTCCAAACCTTGCTGTCGGAGTCTGACGCAATGTCTGCTACAGGAGTTCCGAAATCCTGTTCCAAAGATTCAGTTCCCTCAGTATCAGAAGCATCTGCAAAAAGAGCGTCCAAATCATCAATACCAGAATTTATGAGATTTATGTTATCAGGATCTATTTCTTCATCAGACACAACATCCTGAATTTCATGGATGGCACGCAATGTCACAGGGTCAATAATTACAATCTGATCAAGCGTAGCATTTTCGACCTCATATTCATATATGCCTGTAAGGGGAACAGAACGGATAGTCATAGAAACACCGTCTGTAAAATAAACAGTCAGATTATCGCCAACCTTTACATCAATGGGGCATTCGCTTTCTTCTTCCATTGCCTTTAAGGCTGCCTTGCTGAGCATTATGCCCTTCTCTCCCTTTGAAAAAGCTTTTCCTTCAATAAAACGGATGCCCGGCATATTATTTACGTATTGCTCACCTTCAACACCAAAAAAATAAAACTCGTCATGATCAAGGCGACCTTCGACAGTCCTGTATTGAATGGATGAAAAACCCGTAATCTGAGGAAGAATAACATCAATTCCCTCAGTTGCAGAAACGCAGTCATATACCTCTTGATATGGAACAAGCTCCGGGATTGCCGTAAGCTTTCCCGTCAAAGGAGTTTCATCGCCGAAAAGACTCATTGGAACATCAGATTTTGGGCGAATAACGATATTTCCTGTAAAACTGTTTATAAACGTTTTTTCCATGCCGCTGTCAGTACCGTCAAATATGGCATTGGAGACGACCAGTAAAGAAATTGAAAAAGCAATGAATAAAATAATGACCAGGGAGCTTTTTCTGGAAAGAACATTTTTCAGGGCAAAGCGGAATGCAAACATTGCAGAGATAGTACCATACTGAACATAAAAAAACAAGGTTTTCAAAGTTTTTATAATTGTAAACAATGCTGCAAATATGTTATAGTTTCGGCATGGCCATAATTGAATTGCACAATGTAAGTAAAAACTATCAGATGGGAAAACTTTCTGTTCCAGCAGTAAAAGACGTTTCATTCAGCATAAACAAAGGAGAATTTGCAGCAATATCCGGTCCTTCCGGTTCAGGAAAATCTACCCTGCTTAACATGATAGGACTTATAGACCTTCCTTCCGCTGGCAACATTACGCTTGACGGCATTGATGTATATTCAAGATTTGACTTGCCGGAAGGCAACAAGATTCCCAAAAAGCTGGATTCTCGCATTACGCAGATACGAAGTTCCCATGTAGGATTCATCTTTCAGAACTTCAACCTCATACCTGTTCTTAACGTATACGAAAACGTTGAGCTCCCACTGAACCTTATGGATAAAAAGGAAAAACGCTCAAAAATATCCAAAAAGGAAAAGGAAGAATGGATTTCTTACCTTATTGAAACGGTAGGACTGACTGCCTGGAAGAACCACAAGCCAGCAGAATTAAGTGGAGGACAAAGACAGCGCGTAGCCATTGCACGAGCCCTTGTTACAAAGGCACCAGTTATTCTTGCAGACGAACCAACAGCAAACCTTGACAGTAAAAACGGAGAACAGATTCTTGAACTCATGCAGAACCTTAATAGGGAACTGTCAACGACATTTATCTTTTCTACACATGATTCCCGCATTGTAGAAATGTGTAATCATGTCATTTACATATTTGACGGACAGAAAATCAGGGAAACAAACTAATTAACCATGCTCCATAAATAGAGGCAAAACAGCACCAAGAAACACCCCAGCCATAACTTAATCCTAATAATAACAAAATTTTAACTAAAATGCTCCTTTCTTTTTTTTAAAACGTCCTTTATCCTAATATCAAGTAAAGGCAAAGGAGATTACCAATGGAAAATTTTACATTTTACTCACCAACGTTTTTTGTATTCGGAAAAGATAGCGAAAACCAGACAGGAGACTACGTAAAGAAATTTGGAGGAAGCAAGGTTCTTATTCACTTTGGCGGAAAAAGTGCAAAAACTTCCGGTCTATTAGACAGAGTGGAATCTTCATTAAAAAATGCTGGCATCCCTTATGTTTGCCTCGGAGGAGTAAAGCCCAATCCGAGGAGCGGACTTGTATATGAAGGAATAGACCTCTGCAAAAAGGAAAAGGTAGACTTTATTCTTGCCGTCGGAGGAGGAAGTACGATTGATTCTGCAAAGGCAATTGCAGCCGGAGTTCTGTATGACGGAGACTTCTGGGACTTTTACAGCGGAAAAATGATTGAAAAAGCATTGCCGGTAGGAACAGTCCTTACAATAGCCGCAGCAGGAAGCGAAGGCAGTCCTGACTCCGTAATTACAAAAGAAGAAGGCATGTTCAAACGAGGAACAGGAAGCGATGCTATCAGACCTAAATTCAGCATACTAAACCCAGCACTTACACAGACACTGCCACCTTATCAGACTGCAGCCGGCATTACAGACATTATGGCTCACCTTTACGAGCGTTACCTTACAAATACAAAGGATGTTGAAGTCACCGATCGACTTATCGAAGCCCTACTTCTTACAATGAAACACGAAGGACCTAGAGTAATTGCCGATCCAAACAACTATGAAGCACGAGCAAACATCATGTGGGCAGGAATGATGGCACACAACAACTCATGCGGCGTAGGCAGAAGCCAGGACTGGACAAGTCACGATGTAGAGCATGAGCTTTCTGCGCTTTATGACTGTGCGCACGGTGCAGGTCTTGCAGTAACAATGCCGGCAGTATTTAAATATGTAATGAAGCATGACGTAATGCGTTTTGCCAAAGTCGCCGTCCGCGTATGGGGCTGTCAGATGGATTTTGACCATCCAGAGGTAACAGCTCTTGAAGGAATCGAAGCATTTAGAAATTACCTTATTTCAATAGGAATGCCAAAGAATTTTGCAGAGCTTGGCGCAAAAGAAGAAGACATTCCTAAACTGGTAAATGTCCTTTGCCACGGAAACGGAAGAACAGGAACAGTCGGCGGATTTGTAACTCTGAACGAAGATGACTGCGCAAAAATCTACAAAATGATGATCTAAGATTTAATGCGGAGAACTTAATGGCAAAATCAAAGGCATTATTTATAGGCGGAACTGGAACAATCAGTTCCGCTATCGTAAGGGAACTTGCAGGCAGAGATGACTGGGACGTATGGATTTTAAACCGAGGAAACAGAGCCAGCTCAGTTCCCACTAACGTCCATCAGATTGTATGCGATATTTCAGACGAACAGGATGCTAAGAAAAAACTTTCCGGCATGGAATTTGATGTCATAAACGAATTCATTGGTTTTACACAGCCTCAGGTAGAGCGTGATTACAGACTTTTTGCAAATAAGGTAAAGCAGTACATTTACATAAGCTCTGCCTCTGCATACAACAAGCCGTCTGCCAGCTATATCATCACCGAAGGAACGACGCTCGCTAATCCGCACTGGGAATATTCGCGCAATAAAATTGCCTGCGAAGAATTCCTCATGAAAAAATACCGCGAAGAAGGTTTTCCTGTAACAATAGTGCGTCCAAGCCATACTTATGATGAAAGAAATATTCCCCTAGGCGTGCACGGTAAAAACGGATTTTATCAAGTCATAAAGCGTATGCAGGAAGGAAAACCCGTAATCATACAGGGTGACGGAACATCTTTATGGCACGTTACATTCAACAAAGATTTTGCAACAGGATACATCGGTTTAATGCTGAATCGCCATGCCATTGGTGAAGAATTCCAAATTACTGGTGATGAAGTCCTTTCTTGGAATCAGATTTACCAGACGATTGCAGACGCACTCGGAGTAAAGCTTAACGCATATCACGTTGCCTCAGAATATCTGAGTGCCGTAGGCGATAAATATGGCTTTGACTTTGAAGGAAGCCTTATTGGAGACAAATCTGTTTCCGTAGTCTTTGACAATTCAAAGTTAAAAAGGATTGTTCCACAGATGCAGACAACTGTACCGTTTAACATGGGTGTAAGAATATGCCTTGACTATGTTCTTTCACATCAGGACTGTCAGAGGGAAGACCCCGAATTTGATGCATGGTGTGACAATGTAATCTCAGCTCTAGAAGAAAGCAAAAAGCTTTTCTAAGAGAATTTTTTGGAGACTTTATGGGAATTGACTTTAACAAAATACCGAAATTAGGCTTTGGACTCATGCGGCTGCCTGAAAAAGAAGGAGTAATTGACATTGAGCGCGTAAAGACAATGGTAGACAAATACATGAAAAGCGGCATGAACTACTTTGATACCGCATATATCTACCATGGAGGCAAGTCCGAAACAGCAGCATGGGAAGCTTTGGTAAAGCGCTATCCACGCGAAAGCTTTATGATTGCAACAAAACTTCCTGCATGGGAAATCAAGCAGGAAAGCGACATTGAAAGAATTTTCAGCGAGCAATGTGAAAGGGCAGGAGTAGAATATTTTGACTTTTACCTTCTGCACTCCATAGAAGACGGCTCAAATTACGACACTTACGAAAAATACGACTGCTTCAACTGGGGGCTAAAAAAGAAAGAAGAAGGACGCATTAAGCACTTCGGATTTTCTTTCCACGGAAGCCCAGAGCTTTTGGAACAAGTCCTAGACAAACACCCGGAAATGGAATTTGTTCAGATTCAGCTGAATTATCTTGACAGGACAAATCCTGTAGTCCGTTCACAAAAACTCTATGAAATCCTTCACAAAAGAAACATCCCGATGATAATCATGGAACCTGTACGCGGAGGAATGCTTGCAAACATGGCTCCTGATATTGAAGCAAAGTTCAAGTCAGCTCGCCCGAATGACTCAGTAGCCTCATGGGCATTGCGTTACGTTGCCTCTCTTGAAGGTGTAATGACAGTGCTTTCAGGCATGTCTACAGAAGAGCAGATGGATGACAACATAAAGACCTTTACAAAATTTGAGCCGATTACAGCGGACGAAATGAAAATCATTGATGAAGTTACGGATGAAATTTTGCGCATTCCTCAGATAGGCTGCACGGCATGCAGATACTGCACCGATGGTTGCCCTGCAAAAATCAGCATTCCAGACGTTTTCAGAACCGTCAATACATTACGCCGCTATCCAGACGACTGGAGGGCAAAGAACTTTTATTCAGGTCTTGTAAGCCGCAGCGGAAAGGCATCCGACTGCCTTTCATGCGGTCAGTGCGAAGGCGTATGTCCTCAGCACCTGCCTATAATTGACTTGCTCAAAGAAGCAGCCGGCATTCTGGACACAGAAAAATCTGCATAAGAGGTAAACATGGAAACAGTAAAATGGGGTATTCTGGGCACTGCAAACATAGCAAAAGGATGTACGATACCAGGCATCAAACTTGCAAAAAATGCAGAGCTTTATGCAATTGCGGGACGTAGCATTGAAAAGGCAAAGAGTTTTGCAGACGAGTTTGGCTTTAAAAAATATTACGGGACTTATGAAGAGCTTTTGCAGGACAAAGATGTACAGGCAGTTTACATTCCATTGCCGAACAATCTTCACAAAGAATGGGTTATCAAAGCCCTTAAGTCAAAAAAACACGTACTTTGCGAAAAACCCCTTGCCTTGAATGCAGGCGAAGTCCTAGAGATGTTTGAAACAGCCAAAAAAAACGGCGTATATCTGATGGAAGCCTACGCATATCTGCACAGTCCTTACATGAAGAGTCTGCGAAATGATGTGAAAAGTGGCATTATCGGTGACATAGACTTTATTGACACTGCATTTGTCACACAGGGATATAAAGAAGACATCCGACTTTACAAGGAACAGGGCGGAGGAGCAATGTATGACCTTGGCTGCTATTGCACGACAATGATTCTGTCACTTGTAGATTCCGAGCCAGAAACAGTAAAAGCCGTCGCAGACTTTTCTGACAAAGGTGTAGATGAAATTACAACAGGATTCATCTGCTTTAAGAACGGAGTGCGGGCATCGTTCAATGTTGGCATGATTTTGGGGAAAAATACAAACGCACGTGTTGACAGGCTTTACATTCACGGCACAAAAGGTTTCATAAAATCTGATGTGGAATACAACCAGTCGGGAAAACTGTGCTATCAGGTTGTTACAAATAGCGGTGTTGTTGAACGCTGCATAGATGTTCCGCAGAATTACAGTCTTGAAACGGAACAACTTGGAAAGTGCATTCTTGAAGGAGCAAAACCTTTTATACCACAAGAATTTTCCCTAAAGAATGCCATCCTCATGGATGCTGTATTCAAAGAAACAGGCTATTAATGCCTTGCAAAAGAAAGTACAGGAGAATATTATGCAAAAAGCAAAAACAAAAGGACTTGCAAAAAGAATATGCATGTCCTTTTTCGGTGTCATTATATGTGCCATCAGTGTAGGAATATTTAAAATTGCAGCTCTTGGCGTAGATCCATTCCAGTCATTCATGGCAGGACTCGACAAACTCATACCTATAGACTTTGGCTTGCTGTACATAATAGTAAATGTCCTTCTACTTTCTTTTGCACTTGTCTTTGACAGACATTACATAGGCATTGCTACATTCATAAACCTGTTTCTCTTAGGCTACATAACGCAGTTTACATACGAATATTTGCAGACAGTCATTGTAAATCCGACTATTGTAATACGGGTTCTATGCCTCGTCATAGGTGTCGTAATAATTTGCTTCGGTTCAGCATTCTATATGACTGCTGATTTAGGAGTTTCCACCTACGATGCTGTAGCCCTCATAATCTGCAACACTTGGAAGAAAGGTAAATTCCAATACGTAAGAATCATTACGGACTTGGTATGTGTAATTCTGGGAGTAACGCTGTTTATAATTGCAGGCGGAAAACTTGCAGCAATTCCTACGATAGCAGGAATTGGTACAATCATAACAGCATTCTTTATGGGACCACTTATAGAATTCTTTAACGTCCACATAGCCCGTCCGTTCTTAAAAGGAAAGAATTAAGGCTCCCATAAGCTTTTACTCGACAGCCCCAGCAAATTGTGCAATACTGTCTGTATGAACTCAGCTATACCTCATTATACATCTATTGCAAGTGCATTAGTCTCACTATTCGGTTCATCAGTTTCAATTGCACAGACAGACCGTGTTTCCGGCGGAGACATAAACAAAGCGTATGCCCTCACACTAAACACAGGTGACCATATTTTCATGAAGGCAAATGCAAAAGAAAACGCTGACTTTTTTACAGCCGAAGCTGCAGGACTTTCAGCAATAGCATCTACAAAAACAATTGAAACTCCACGAATCCTATGCACAGGCACAGACGACGGTGAACAGGTGGGATACAGCTTTCTTTTGCTAGAATATATTGAAAGCGGTAAAAAAAGAACAAATTACTGGGAAACTTTTGCACGTGAACTAGCAGCGCTTCATGATGCTCCTACAGAACAATTTGTAAAAGGAGGCACATTCGGCTTTTTTCAGAACAATTATATAGGGGCAAGAACTCAAGACAACACCCCTTCCAAAAGCTGGGTTTCGTTTTTCCGAGAACAACGCCTTGCCCCACAGTTTAAATCTGCCGACAACAACTTTACCTCTAATGACCGCAAGCTGATTACAAAGTTACTCGACCATCTGGAAGACTTCATTATAGAGCCTGAAAAGCCAAGCTTGCTTCATGGTGACTTGTGGGGAGGAAACGTATTTTGCAGCAAAAGCGGCAAAGCCATGCTTATTGATCCTGCAGCCTATGTCGGTAATGCCGAAACTGATATTGCAATGACAGAGCTGTTCGGAGGTTTTCCAAAGACTTTTTACGATGCCTACTACGAAGTACGACCACTTCAGAGCGGCTATGAAGAGCGCAGGGACTTGTACAACCTGTACCAGCTTTTAAATCATCTCAACATGTTCGGTCAAACCTACCTTGAACCTGTAAGAACTATAGTTTCTGAATACGTAGCCGGATAAGAGGTTTCAATGAATATTTATGTAGACTTGCATTTGCTTCCTGAAGCATTTGCGATTGAGTTTCGATTTCCTTGACCTTATCATTAACAGACTGCTGCTTGCTAAAACCGTCTTGAGAATTCGCCCTCAAAGTTTCAAACGAACCAGACATTTTATCCATAGACATATTAACAGCAGATGACGCTTCCGTTACGATCTTTCCCTGACTGACAATCATTCTCTCCAGAGACTCGATGTTCCCTGTGATTTCGTTCACCGCAACAACAAGGTCTTCCTTAGAATGCTTCACATCGCCTATAATCGTCTGCAACTTTTCGCTGAACGAATTGAAGCCATTAACCACATCGCCAATTTCATCTCTCGATGATGTAGGAAGACGCTTAGTAAGGTCAGCCTCGCCCGTTGCAATCAAAATAACAACCCAATCCGTGTTTTCAATGGGACAATAAGCCGCCGCCATTTTCATTTTATTAGTTCTATCTTGAAGTCGCCATGTCGGAAGCAATCGCACCTTCTCATAATTTTGCAAATCAATAAATTATATCGCAGTAAAAGCTCAATTGCAAATAGTCGGCAAGACATCTACCGATTTTCATTTGATTTCAAAATAAAATAAAGCTGCTTTATAAAGCTTAATCTTGACAGGCATGATTTAGTACTCTATAGTTACCTCATAACGAAAGATGTATTAAACAAACATTACAATGCAATCATTAAATAATAATCAAAACTATGACATCAAATTCAAGGATCTTACTAAGCGTCAAAAAGTAGCGCTTGTAACTGCTGTCATATTCACAATTGCTTTTATAGCTTTGCTTTGTTATTCAGCAGACAAAGTTGAGCTTAAAATAAAAAAACTCGCTGGCCTTTTATTTTTTCTGGGGCTGTTTTTGTTTCTTATTATTGACATATATTTTCTTGTCATGCCAGATAAAGAACTTCGTATTTCAGGAATCATAAAAGCCAACAGTTACCTGTTTGACTATGATTTTCACACACTGCCACCTGTTTATACAAAAAAAGAGTTATAATCAAAAGTTGTGGATTGGCTAATATAGCCTAATATAGAAAAAG
>CAMVHR010000001.1 GCA_947167345.1 uncultured Treponema sp. | reverse complement strand
AAGGCTACTTGCATCTGTATGTGACCCATTCATTGACAGGTTCAGGCACAAAAAATGGCTTACACTCGGAAGTTTTGATTTTGGACCTGCCGTCGCCCTCTGTGTACTAGGCGCATTAAGCTCCATCTTGAGCGGACTTGCCTCAAAAGGGAGATTTTCATTCGGCATACTTCTTGCCCTTATAGTAGAAATGGCTTGGTCCGTTATTTTTTCCATAATCGGATTCATAATACTACTATTTGCCATAAGGCTGATTATCATCCTGGCACGTGGAGACAATTCTTATGCGCCAAGCTCCATCCTGTACCACATCGATTCAAGCATTTCATCCGTAGCTTATGGAATTACAAACACTTTTACAGGCGGAAAACGCGTTTCCTACAAAGCTGCGCTGATAACTTCCATTGTAACACTTATAATTCTGTCAGCAGTGGGTTCTATTGCAATAGGCATGATTTCAAATTTAATCAGAAACATTCCGTTCTAGACTTTCTATAAAATTTCGAGCATGAAGCTTTCTGACATTGGCACTGCAGTTGATACTCTAACAGGAGTTGGTCCTTCCACTGCAAAACTTTTTGCGCGACTCAACATCTTCACAGTGGGGCAGCTTCTTTGCGCGTATCCCAGAGACTATGAAGACAGGACAAAAACAATACTAATTGCAGATTATGCTTCAGCCAGAAAGGTGCATTCCGTCTGTACAGTAACAGGTCATTCATGGTTCGGCTACGGAAGCATGAAGACGCTCAAAATATCTGTAACAGACGGTTCCGCACAGGCAAACCTCATTGCATTCAACCGAAGTTTTCTTGAAAAATCCGTTCCAGTAGGAAGCATCGCCGTAGTAACAGGTTCTTTTCAAGTAAAATACGGAGAACTTCAATCTACAGATTTTGAAATTCAAAGACTCAGCTATGATGGCAACAGAGAAGACTTTAATGCAAGTTCACTGCCAGACAGCAGGGTCATTTCCATTTATCCGTTGACAGAAGGACTATCTCAAAAAGTATTCCACAAAGCAATTGATTGTGCAATAAAACAATACGGAAAAGCCATTGATAATGAAATTCCTGATGACATCATAAGGCAGAGAAACCTGCTTTCAAAATCTCAGGCAATCATTCAAATTCATGAGCCGAAAACTTTACAGCAGGCAGAAGAGGCACGTCGTACATTAATTTACGAAGAACTCTATCACTTTGAATACAACATGGCAAAACGAGCCATTGCTCACAGGGGCTTTCTGCCGTCCGTAGATGAAAACTCTCCTCCTTCTGCAGCACAATTTTTTACAACACCAGACATGCAGAAAGAAAAATTTCTATCGTCTCTTTCGCCCCTGCAAAAACAGTTGCTTGAAAGGATTCCTTTTTCACTTACACAGGATCAGATGCAGGCAATATATGAAATGAATCTGGACATAGACAAGAGTGAAAGCGATTTGAACGCAATATACAATACGCCAGAAAAAATAAACGGCTCACCTTTTTCAATGCAAAGGCTGCTCCAGGGCGATGTAGGAAGCGGAAAAACCCTTGTATGCTTTTTTTTATGCCTAAGAATCATTGATTACGGAGGGCAATGTGCCATTCTTGCCCCTACAGAACTGTTGGCACGCCAGCATGCAGAAAATGCGGCACGACTTCTTGAGCCTTTGGGCGTAAAGCCAGCATTTCTTACGGGAAATCTGACAGCTTCAGGACGAGGCAGACTTTTAACGGCATTGAAAAATGGACAAATCAACATTGCCGTAGGAACTCATGCACTGTTCAGTACGAATGTTCAGTACAAAAACCTTCATCTTGCCATTATTGACGAACAGCATCGTTTTGGAGTTGCACAAAGGGAATCCATCATTGCAAAAGGAAGGATTACACACAACGGTTTTTCACACACACCAGATGTACTTATGATGAGTGCTACCCCTATTCCTCAAACGTTGGCATTCACTCTATTCGGAGACCTTGATGTAAGTACAATAAAAACAATGCCTGCCGGCAGAAAAAGTGTCAAAACATATCTTAGCGTAATGGGACATGAACGCAATGTATATGACGCAGTAAAAAAAGAACTGCAGCAGGGACATCAGGCATATTTTGTTTATCCACGGATAGGAGACAAAAAAGACTCCTCCGAAAAGGAAAACTTAAAGTCAGCAGAAGAAATGACAGAATATCTTTCATCCATTTACAAGGATTTCAAATGTGCAACCATCCACAGTAAAACAAATGAAGAGCAGCAGCATCAGATTCTGGACGATTTCAGAAACAATAAAATACAAATTCTGGTTGCCACAACAGTCGTTGAGGTTGGAGTTGATGTTCCAAACGCAACTTGCATCGTAATAGAACATGCAGACAGGTTCGGGCTGGCAGAACTGCATCAGCTCAGAGGTCGCGTCGGAAGAAGTTTCCTTCAATCATATTGTTTTTTGATTTATGGAAAAAACATTACTCAGACAGGAATTGCAAGGCTTAAGGCCCTTCATGAAAGTACAGACGGATTTGTCATTGCAGAAGAAGATTTAAAATTACGGGGACCAGGCGAAATAGCAGGAACTGCCCAGTCAGGATATCTTGCATTTGGGCTGGCAGATCTTGCAAGAGACAAGACAATGCTTACTCTTGCAAGATACGATGCATTTACTCATGCAACATAAGCTTCAAGGCGTTCCATGCGGCGTGGATGCTGCATGCGAACAAGGGCATGTTTTTCAATCTGTCGGATTCTTTCTTTTGTAAGATTGCATCTGTCTCCAACTTCTTTTAATGACATAGGCTTTGAACCGTTAAGACCGTACCGCATACGAAGGACACGAGCTTCATTAGGTCTCAAAGTATTAAGAACGTCATCAATATCTTTCTTCATAAACTGTTCAACCGCAGCAACATCTGGCTGAGCAAAACGAGTATCTTCTACAAAATCTCCGAAAGAAGCTTTAGTTGAATCATCAGCAGCAACAGGAGAATCAAGGCTAATCATTTCGCGAGAAAGATTTATCATTTCCCTTACATGATTGCTGTCCATATTCAAAAGTCTTCCTATTTCCTCAATCTCCTGCTTTTCACTCTTCTTGCCAGAAATCATTTTTCTAGTCTTTTCAATCTGTACAAGCTCATTTGCCCTGTTAAGAGGCAGGCGTATAGGACGGCTCTTTTCGCAGATAGCCTTTAATATTGACTGGCGAATCCACCATACTGCATAAGAAATAAAATGATAGCCCTTGGAGACATCAAAATGCTCAATGGCAGAAAGAAGACCAAGATTTCCTTCACTTATAAGGTCTACCAAATCAATTCCCTGATTCTGATATTTTTTTGCTACATTAATAACAAAGCGGAGATTTGCACTTACAATCTTATCTTTAGCAGCCTTATCACCTGCAATGGCTTTTTTTGCAAGTTCGGTTTCTTCTTCATTGGAAAGCAGAGGTATCTTAGTAATTTCCTTAAGATAGATATTCAATACATTTTCATCGTTAGTCATGGTACAAACCTCCAAAATCGTTCTATCTAATTACTAGCAAGTTCTGTGCCAAAATAAAAAAAAGCACCAAACTTACAACCAAATATAAAATATTCAGTTTTTATAAGTTTAGTGCCTCAAAAAGTGAGCCATTTTAGCTCAAAAGACATATATTGTTTTGTTTTTGAATCATTTTGACACAGTTTTAATTTTATATAATTACAAACTAGACAATATGACCCAAAATAACAGGATAAGCTTTATTCTATAACAGCAATAATATCTGCATTCTTGAGAATAAGATAATCCTCACCATCAATCTTAATGCCTGTACCTGCATACTTGTCATACAGTACTCTATCGCCAACCTTAACAGTAATCTTCTCTTTATCGGTTCCAGGTCCAATAGCTTCAACTGTAGCCTGCTGAGTCTTTTCCTGTGCAGTATCAGGAATAATAATACCGCCAGCTGACTTTGTTTCTGCTGCAGCCTGTTTTACCAATACACGATCTGCCAATGGCTTTACTTTCATATAAATCCTCCAAAAATAATACAGTTAATAAAAGAGATTCCTTAGTAAGAATTCTGTATTAAATCTACTAAAAAAAATTAAGAAGGTCAAATTTATTTTGGCTGACGCAGAATTTTCAACATCAGGCGCGCTTTATTATGGGAAGGATTCAAGGAAATTGCGTACTGAAGAGAACGTAGAGCGTCCCTTTCATTGCCCATATACAGACATTCTTCCGCAATCCTATACAATATTTCAGACTTCAAAAGGTTTTCCGACACTCGAGCTGAAGCCTTATTCAGCATTTCAAGAGCCTGTGGTATTTTATTGTAGCCTGCATAAACATTAGCCATGTTTATATAAGAAAATGTAAGGGCATCATCCTGACCTGCGGTATTTGTTACAGGAATACGTCTGGAATAATTTTCCAAAATATATTCATAATATGAACGAGCAAGATTATAGTCCTGACGTTCAGCCGCAAAATATGCGGCAACTTCACATTCCCAAAGAGACATTTTTTTCATATCCTCATCAGGATAAGCAGCCCTAAGATAATCCCAGAATATATGCTGTGCATTCTGCATGTCGCCGTTTTTTATCAAAGTTACGACAGCATAGTGCATTATCTCAGACGGATACAGACATGCAGAAATTTCATTTTCCTCAAGCAATTTCCACACTTTAGAAGCCTTTACTTCCCTTGTTTCAGCACGTAAAGGTTCGCTGTTCACAATTTCCTTCAGCACAATAAGCTCCGGAGATTTATTTCCAGATGCCTTATATTCTTCAAGAGCAGAATCAATGCGGCTGATAACCTCATCAAGCCCAACAACGGGAATTAAATCCCGCTCCTCCATTGCTACAGTCTTTAATCCTACAGCACGCAGCTGCCTGTCAAGCTTTTCCTCTTCCGGACGCCGCTGAGATTCAATTGCATATTCCGCATAAGCAGCAAGTCCAGGCTCATAAGAAGGATAATAGTTTACAAGATCATACAACTTATCATACTGCTCACGCAAATCACCTGAATCACGGGCATACAAAGCAGTATTCATAAAGAGCAAAGGCAGGATTCTTTTGACAACCGGAACATTATCAGCCCAAAATGCCTGCATATAAGGAGAATACACATCCAAAATCTCCTTACGCATTTCCTGAGCCTTTTTATCATCATCAAGAATGTAATAATTATCAGACTCCAGGGCACGAAGCTCAATTGCACTTGCTATATCCATGGAAGCATCAAGACTGTCGGCTGACTGCAATGCAGAAAGGCTTTCGGCATACCTGCCGGCATCATAAAACACAAGCCCCCAGAACAAGGCATCGCGATACGATGGAACAAAAGCAGTATACATATCAGCTGCGGCAGAATAATCTCCAGAATGCATCAGTAATGACGCCGCATTTATGAGCCACTGGGAAACTCCTGACTTGGAAGCAGCCTTATATACAGGAATAAAGCGACTGTCTGTAAACAAATTGTATTCAAATTCATCATCAACAGATGTCTTGCTTTTTTTTGACATGAAAGAAAAAAAGTGCTTTTTAGATGAAAATAATGAATCAGCATCATATTGCAGGGTACGTGCCTTTTTCAAAAAGGCTTCGGCATACACGGATTCATACTCTGTATCTACAAGAACCTTAGTTTTGGCAATAGCCTCTTCAAGCCTATTCTGCCTTAGCAAAAAATTGCCATATATGGCAGTAAGCTCAATACTCTTAGGATAACGCCTGACAGCTTTTACAAGACAACGCTCGGCTCGCTTAGTTTCTCCAAGAGTCATGTACCGCTTATAAATTCCTATGCGTTCAGATATGTCCAAAGCCCTTTTTTCAACCCTTTTCAAAGCCGCAATGGCATGGACATGATTTCCCTGCTTTATGTCATAGTCAATCAGATCAAACTCTGTAGAAATTGAAGCACCCTCATAATGAGAAGAACGAAGCCTAAAAGCAATAAAAACAGCTCCGACTAGCAAAGCTGTTAAAATAAAGACGAGAAAATAAACTAAAACGTGAGATTTTTTTCCATTCAAGACTGCAACTCTTTTCGAATATTATCAAGGACTGCATTTATGAACTTAAATGAATCATCTGTACCGAAATCCTTCGAAAGACTTATTGCCTCATCAATCGCAATAAGAGGAGGTGTGTCAGGCTGATATTTCAAAGCAAAAACACTTATGCGGAGAATGGCTACCGAAACTCTGTTAACACGATCAAATTCCCATTTTCCTGTAAGATGGCTTTTTATAATCTCATCAATATCATCAAGATGATTAATAGTCCCTGCTATAATAATTCGGGCAAAATCACAGGTTTCTTGATCTAAATTTTCATCGGCCCACTTTAATGTCAAAAGCTCATCGAGGCTCTCACCTCCCATATCATAGGAAAAGAGAGCCTGAAAAGCAAGTATTCTTCCTTTTCTGCGTGACACGGAATATTCCTGCCTGTATTACATTGATTCCAGAACTTTATCAAGAGCCTGGCCCGTCTTCTTTCTGTCTACAGAATTCTTTGTCTCAAGAGATTTTGCAATCTCCTGTGCTGCAGCAGTAAGGAACTGACTCTGCTTCTGTGCAGAAAGACGCTGCTTGATATAGTCATATACAGTAATTGTTGAATCAGGTTCAACAACATCACTCAATTCAAGCATTTTTGCATTATACTTTTCAACAACGCTATAGAACTGATAGTCATTATCTGTAACGCTCAATTCACTTACATAGCCCTTGTTTCTGCTGAAAAGTTCCATAAGCTTGTCATAAGACCAGCCGAGCTGCTGAGCCTGTGAAGAAGTCTTTGCAACAACAAGATATCCGGCCTGATATTTTTTACCATTATCTTCTGAAAGCTTGATTTTTTCTTCTGCAGACTTACTCTTCTGATACTGTGCGCGAAGATCATCAGCAAGCTTTTTTGCAGTAGCCGCATCAGTTCCCTTAGGAACCATTACAAGGAACAACTTAGCCATATCATTCCATACGAATGTAGATTTGTTCATTTCGTAAGCACTGCGAATCTCATCATCAGTAGCTATAACCTTCTTAAGCTCAGCTTCCTTCTTCTTGAAAACATACTGCTGTGCAACAAGCTGGTTCTTAAGATATTCCTTATACTCTTCCAGAGACATACCAGTCTGATCTTTCATATAAACGCCAAGAGTTTTTCCTGTCTGACGCTCAATAAAATCAGAAAGCTGGGCTTCAGTTACCTGCTGTCCAAGCTGCTGACTGAAAGTATTAAGGAATGCCGCATTTACCTGACTATCTGAAATTGTTATTCCCTCTTTTGCAGCAGCCTGTGCTACAAGTTTTTCAGAAATTAAAGAATCAAGAATCTGTTTTTTCTGATCAAGAGTAAATGATTCAACTCCAGTTTCCTTCTTCAAGAATTCAATACGGGAACGGAGCTGCTTAGCAGTAACAGTCTCTGACTTATTATGCTTAATTACAGCCAGTGGTGTCAAATCCGAGTTCTTCTGAGCAAATACAGAAGCTGCAACCGTAAGAGAAAAAGCTATTCCTATAAAAAGACGTTTCATATAAAAATCCTCGATCTTATTTAATAAAGACTAAAGGTCATGTACTAACCACGCCGTCCTACTTCATTAAATAAACCTTTTAAAAAAAATTTAGTTACAATCCTAATCTATTTATCAAGCGGAAGCCCGCCTTCTATCGTTGCCCTAATGCGACGCACTCCGGCAGAAGAAGACTGTTCTTTTGCAATATGGAAATGTCCGATCTGAGCCGTATGCTGCACATGCGGTCCTCCACACACTTCCTTACTGAACCAGTCATCTTTTGTTCCTATGGTATAAACCTTTACCTGATTCTCATATTTTTCTCCAAACAAAGCTCTGGCACCCTGACTTTTTGCTTCATCAAGCCCCATAATCTCCATAGACACAGGCAAATCTTTCTGTATCTGTTCATTTACGATGTCTTCAACCTGCTTGATTTCTTCTTTTGTCATTGCACGATGAAAACTAAAGTCAAAACGCATACGTTCTGCCGTAATATTAGAACCTTTCTGAGCAACCTCATCACCAAGGACATTAACCAAAGCCTGCTGCAGCAAGTGGGTTGCGGTATGATATTTTGTAGTCACATCGCTGTGATCAACAAGACCACCCTTGAATGCACCGGCACTCAAAGTACGGCTTTCTTCCTGATGCTTCTTTTCTTCAGCCTTAAAGCCATCAATATCAACAGTCATGCCGTTTTCTTTCGCCATTTCTTCTGTAATTTCAATCGGGAATCCGAATGTATCGTAAAGGCGGAAAGCAACACGACCAGGTATGACTTTCTTTGGGTTTTTCTGCAGATTAGGCAAAAGCTTCTGGAATTCATTTTCGCCAGCCTTAAGCGTCTTGCTGAATTTATTTTCCTCAAGAGTCAATTGTTCCTGAATAAACGCAGAATGCTCCTCAAGCTCTGGATAAGCATGCTTATACTCATCAATAATTATCTGAGCAGGCTTTGTAAGGAATGAACCTTCAATTCCCAGCTTGCGTCCGTAACGAACGGCACGACGGATTATGCGTCGCAAAATGTAACCGGCACCAGTTCTTGCAGGAGTTACCCCCTGAGGGTCTCCCAAAATAAAAGTAGCAGTTCTTGCATGATCTGCAATAATACGGATTGCAACATCATCTGAATCGTTTTCACCGTATTTTTTACCGGACACTTCTTCTATACTCTTTATAATAGGAAGGAACACATCTGTTTCGTATACAGATTTCTGACCATTAAGCACAGAAACCGTGCGCTCCACTCCCATTCCTGTATCTACGCACTTACGCTCCATTTCATTGTAATGTCCTGAAGCGTCTTTGTTATATCCCATGAAAACATTGTTCCAAATTTCAAGATATTTACCGCAGTGACATCCCGGACGACAGTCTGGACCACATTTTGGCTGACCATTGTCATAAAAAATCTCGGTATCAGGACCACATGGACCAGTCTGTCCCGCAGGTCCCCACCAGTTGTCTTCACGAGGCAAAAAGAAAATGTGATCTTTTGCAATGCCCATTTCTTCCCAACGAGCAGCTGCTTCTTCATCACGAGGAATGACAGTACCGTCTGCATTTTCACCTGCAAAAACAGTAACATTCAGTTTTTCTTTAGGAATGTTTAAATATTTTGGAGATGTCAAGAATTCAAAACTATAGGCTATTGATTCCTGCTTAAAATAAGCTCCCAAGCTCCAGTTGCCCAGCATTTCAAAAAAAGTAAGATGGCTTGGATCGCCTACGGAATCAATATCACCAGTACGCACGCATTTCTGATAATCTGTAAGTTTGTTTCCTGAAGGATGTGGCTCTCCTAAAAGATACGGAACCAAAGGCTGCATTCCTGCAGTCGTAAACAAAACTGTTGGATCATTGTTAGGAAGCAGTGACTTTCCACTGATTTCAACGTGTCCCTTTGATTTAAAAAATTCAATGTACTTAGAACGCAGTTCGTTGACAGTCATAGTAGTTTATACTAGATTATAACGCATTTTTAGTCAATCGTTGACCATAAGGTATTTTCACGATGACACCTTGTTTATGCACTCGTAGCCCAAATCAACGGTATTGATGCTTCCACACATTTCAATGCGAACCTTTACACGCTGCTTGCGCCTGTTTACGCTTATTATGCTACCCTTAAAGCCCGAAAGCAGACCGTCTACAATAACAATACGGTCATTTGCATCAAACATTGCGCGAGAAAAACCGGAAGATTCTCCGAATCGGATTAAATGGTGAAGATATTCAAGATCTTGTCCGCGAAGACGAACGATATTTACATTACTGCTTAAAAAATGATAGAAATTTCTTGCAGACCTTATTTTCTCATACAGATAAGCGTCCATATTTTCTGCACTCATAAAGACATAGCCAGGGAATAAAGGGGCATCAATTACATGCCCGTTTTTCTTTCCTCCAATACGCAACTTGCGCTTGAAGAACCAGAACTGAAGCCCTTGGGCATATTGAGAAGCTTTTTTAATGGCATCGGCTTTGAATTCTTCCTCTCCGCCTGTCTTTACCATAATGCAGTAATAATCCATTGCAACCGAATTATAGCACATCATCAATTCTAATGCAATATTTGTTCAAAAAGGAAACAAATCAAGACGAGTTTCCGTTAACATATTTGATATGAACATAAAAAAAATATATACTATCATGCATGACAGATTTCAGATTATGGCATGAAGACGATAAAAATACATTTCATAACAAGACAATGGTATATTTTTCACAGTGCACCAAAAACGGAAAGCTTTCGCTGACAGAGCTTTTAAGGCTGACATCAGATACGGCTGTAGAAGATTACAGGCAGAGGGGACTTTCCAGAGAATTTCTTATGGAACACGGATTCTATATTTTGGTATCACGCTGTTCATTTCGCTTTTTTGAGTTGCCGGGTGAAAATCAGAACATAGAAATCATTACATGGGAAGAAAAGCCGGAAGCATTACAGCTTTGCCGCGGCTACCAGATAAAAGATGAAAACGGCAGGATTCTTGTAAATGGCTACAGTACATGGCTTGCCGTAGACTGTAATGCAAGAAAAATAGTTCCTACAAAGAATTTTACACTGCGAAAGCCTTTTGATTTCCGTACGGACAATGACTGCCCTAGGCCTGGAAAAATTATATTGCCGCAGGAACAGACAGTTCTTTCAGAAAGAACAATAGGATATTCCGACATTGATGCAAACGGCCACACAAACAATTCTCGCTATGGAGCATTCCTGACGGATGCCCTTCCTGAACAGTATCAGGAAAAACGATTTACAGATTTTAAGATTAATTATTCAAAGGAAGCCATGTATGGTCAAAAGCTCACAGTTTCAGGAAACTTTAACGATGCAGAAAAAAAGATTTTCATAGCAGGCAAAACGGAAAGCGGAACATCATTTGAGGCAGAATTGTTATATCAATAAAAAGATTCTAATCGTTTTCAGAAAACGATTAGAATCGTTTTGTCACAGAGATTAGAATCGTTTTCAGAGAACGATTCCAATCGTTTTGTCAGAGAGATTAGAATCTTTTTCAGAGAACGATTCCAATCGTTTTGGCCGTGTAACAAAAACATGCATGAAACTGTTTTTTCTACAGAAAATCTTTTCTAAGGAAAATCAATGCACAAGGGTATACTTACATTTTTTATGATTATGGCAGCAAGCGTTTTTACAACAGCAATTCATGCACAAAATGGTGAAGATTCAGAATTCAAGGTGCTGAACGTTACTCCACAAGGGGAACTTCCTGCAAGCGTAAAGTATCCTGCAATACAAATTCACTTTTCACAGCCGGTAACAGAACTTAAGGCTCTTGGGAATCCGACCGCGACATCTTCCATAGTCAGCATAGAACCAAAGCTGAAGGGAGTGTACCGCTGGTATGGCACAAGTATATTAAGCTTTGAAAGTGACGAAGAAGCAATTCCGCAAAAAACATATACCATAAAAATAAACCCAAACACAACTTCCCTCAAAGGCAATAAGATACAGGGAAAGACAGAATATACATTCCACACTGAAGACTTGAAAATAACATCCGTTCATCCAGGATACGGACACGAAAAGAACGGACAGTACGTAACTAGAAACAATGTACCCGTACAGCTGGCAAAGGACATAGCAGTATTTTTTAACGCACCCGTAAATGCAGCTGTTGTAAAGGATTTTCTTACCGTACAGGCAGAAAATTCAGGTCATTCAAAAAACTTTAATTTTACAGCTTTACAGGAAGACAAAAACATTGTGCATCTTACAGTACAGGAAGATCTTCCAGAAGACACAGACATAAAAGTAACGCTGCAAAAAGGAGCACTAGCCGACAAAGACTGCCATGCCTCACAAAAAGAAACAAGTGAAAGCTTTCACACAATCGTAAAGTTCAAAGTAACCGACACTGACACACAGCCGTCATGGTACAGTGAAGACATCTTTCTGCCCGTATACGTATATTTCAGCACAGAACTAAAAGATGGGAATGAAGAAGAACTTGCCAAACACATAGAATGTGATACAGGTTCAGCAAAAAGCTACAAAATAACAAAAGAAAACATAAAGATAAGCGGACATTCTCTTACAATACATTCACTGCCTGTCACTTATGAGCAAACATACAGCATTACCATAAACAAAGATTTTAGTGATATATATGGAAGAAAACTTACAAGTGATTACACATTCAAGGTAACAGCCCCAGACGCAAAGAGTTTTGTAAGATTTAAGAACAGCGGTTTTATGACGCTTGAATCTCAGTTTGCACCGTTCATATCATTCACCTACCAAAACATAAAGGCTCCTGCTTATTATACAATAGAGCCACTTACAGATGCGACAGGTTCAAAGAATGGAGCATCATCCAAGACAATAACAATTGATGTTGACAAGATTGAAAAGAACAAAATTACATCAGAAAAAATAGACTTGCGTCCATATCTTACGATTTCTGACGGGGAATACAGGGGTGCAGTACGTTTTAAGGCGAACATTCCCTATGAATGCAGATACAGGGATTGGAAATCAAAAGAATACAAAACTGAAACAGCTACTGCAGAAAATGAACAGATCATACAGGTTACAGACCTTGCTGTTACAGCACGATACGGATACAACAAGGCCGTTGTCCTCGTTTCCAGCATGAAGACAGGCAAACCTGTAGCAAATGCAAAAGTAAGCGTCATGTTCATTGACAAATCGCTGACATACGCAGAATGTCTCGTACAGAGCCATTCTGTCATTGCAAGTGCCACTACGAATGCAAGTGGCATTGCGGAAATAGACTTTACAGAAGAACAGATAAAAAATCTTACAACAGCAAGAAGCATGTTCTTTGAAGCAAAAACAGACAATGACAGAATTCTTTATGCAAGCAATGACTGGGGCAGACCTTTAAAATATCTATACAGCAATCCGCGACCAGAGTTTGAAACAACATTAAAAAATCAGATGGTTGCATTTTTGTTTACAGACAGAAAACTTTATAAGCCTGGGGAAACTGTTTCCTACATAATAATAGACCGTAACCTTAAAAAGGGCACATACAATGCTGTTCCAGAAACAGAATCAAACTTTACCATCGAGCTTACAGGTTATAACAGGGGAAGCAGGCAGATTTATGGAACAAACAAAGGAAAACTTTCCAAGCATGGAAGTGCATGGGGAACATTTAAATTACCAGAGGACATAAAGCCTGGGGATTATAATATTGTATACACACGAAACTGTGACGGTCAAAAAACATCCGAAAGCATTCCTGTAAACGTACAGTTTTTTGAAAAGCTGCGTTTTGAAGCAAATTCTTCCATTGAAGACAGCACATATATCTACGGTGACAGTCTTTCAGCACTCATAAGCGCAAGATATCTTGGCGGAGGAAGCCTTGCCGACAGCAACTACAGCTCTCAATGGAGATACGAGGGAACTTCATTTATTCCGCAGAAAAAGGAATACAAGTCCATGAGGTTTGGCTCTCTCACACATCAATATACCCAAGGATATCTTGGAACTGAAAGCGGACTTCTTGACTCAGACGGAAAGGCATCTACATCACAGACAACCGGCAGTATAGAAAACAATGGCATTCCTATAAGATATACAGTAGAGACACAAGTTACAGACAGTGGAAACCAAGCAATAAGCACAAGTTCATCAGCCATTGTCCATCCATCCCAATTCTACATAGGCATAGGAAGCGAAAAAAATGTAAAGGGATTTGCAAAAAAAGGTGACAGCATAAAGTTTGATTATGTGTGCATTACACCTGATGAAGATTTTCCCGCAAAGAACGCACTTCCAAAATCAGGTGAAGTAAAGGCAGAACTTATACGCGAAAACTGGAAAAGAATCCAGACATTAGAGCCTTCAGGATATGTTTCAGTACGATACGAAAAACAACTGACTGTAGAAGAATCAAGGACTGTAAAACTTCCGTCTTCTGCAAAGCCTGCCGAAATAACTGTAAAGCCAAAAGAAAGTGGTGCATATCTTTTAAAGATGACCTGCAATGACTCAAAGGGGAATCCTGTCATTACAGAAAGAAGTTTTTATGTTACAGGAAGCGGATGGTTTGTGCATGACACAAACGACAGCCAGCAAGTAAGGCTTACTCCTGACAAGGAAGAATACAATGCTGGAGATACTGCACACATACTCACACAAACAGAACTTCCAAAGGGAACGTACCTTATCACGATAGAAAGGGAGGGTGTACTTTCAGAAAAAGCAGTAACTCTTACAGAACCTTCCAATATAATCGACGTAAAAATTGAAGAATCTTACGTACCGGTAATATATGTTTCAGTCTCAACATATTCAGTACGGACTGGGAATGATGCACCAAAAAGCTATTACGGAGTGACGGCTTTAAATATAAATGCTGCCACAAAAAAAATAGACGTATCCATAAAACCTGACAAAGAAAGCTACCAGCCTGGAGACAAGGCAAAATTTACAATTACAGCGACACAGAACGGCAAACCTGCTAAAAATGCCGCAATCACACTCATGGCAGTAGACAGGGGAATTCTTGACCTTATTGGTTATCACGTAGAGGATCCACTTTCATATTTCTATGACAGAAACAGGTTCTACAACCGCACGCTGGGAGGTGACTCCCGCTCTCTTCTGATAATGCAGGAACAAGTCGAAATGGAAAGTGCAGCGGAAGATGCACTTTTTGCTACAAGCAACAAGGCAAAAGGTGCTACAAGAGTATATAAAATGGAAGCCGCTCCAATGATGGCTGCTTCTGATGAAGAAGCTGGCTCAGACGGCATGAAAATACGTTCAAACTTTGCGTCTACAGCCGCCTTTGAACCATACATAATTACGGATAAGAGCGGAAAGGCTACATGCAGCGTTACACTCCCCGACTCGCTCACTTCATATAGAATAACGGCAGTTGCCATCGATGACAGTAATGCATTCGGCAAGACAGAAGAAGAAATCTCCGTATGCGAACCGATTTCAGTGCGGACTGCACTGCCAAGAATGCTCCGCCCTGATGATAAGGCAGAACTCGGAGTAGTCATTTCAAATCTTACAGGCAAAGCCCAAAATGTAAATGTAGAGATTAGCGTATATGAAGGCGTAAACTATACGCAGAACAGCGATGACATACAAAAGATTCCAGGCTCAGCCTTGGTGGCAGATAAAAAGAATTTGCAAAAAATCAAGGTTGCGGCAAACAAAACGCAGCCTCTCATGTTCTCAATAAAAGCTATAAAGCAAGGCTGGATTACTGTAGAATTCAAAGTTACAGGCAGTAACATAAACGAAAAGATTCTGCTACCGCTCCAGATAGAAAAGCCTTACATTTATGAAACAGTAACGACAACAGGAAGTACAGAAGACTCTGTAACAGAAAAGATTATCATTCCAGATGATGCAGAGGACTCACGTTATAGTGTATATGTTCAGCTTGATCCTACCCGACTCGGGGTACTCAGAGAAGCCGTAAGTTATGTATTCCACTATCCGTACGGCTGCATGGAACAGCGTTCTGCCGCCGTACTTCCTCTTGTAGCATTCGGAGACTACATAGATGTATTCGGCTTAAACAGTGAAGTAAAATCTGCAAATGGTGTTGCAGAGCATGAAATTTACAGCTGGGCTCCGGTACAGAGGGTAGACGGAGGCTTTCCTTACTGGAAGGGAGGAAAAGAAAGCAGTCCGTTTGTATCAATGAGGATTGCTGAAATTCTAGCCCTTGCAAAACAGAACGGAATTCCGACAGGAAAGACAGATGAAAAAGCACTGGCAGCTTATCTTGTAAAGGAAGCAGAAAAGGCTTTGAACGAATCAAAGCAACCTTGGACTTTATACAGGGCATCGTATGCATTATACGGCGCGGCTATGCTTGGTGCTGACATAAAGGACAATTCATTGGCTTTAATTACAGAAAGTGAAGGTGCGGATGTTGAAACTCTAGAGCTTGCAGCCCTTGCATACCTTGCAAAAGGCAGCAGAAAACAGGCAGAAGACTTGTATCAGAAAATTCTTTCATACACCAGAATGACAAGCCGAGGAATTGACATTTCTCAGAAGTACAAAAAACATTACTGGTGTTTCTTTAATGATGACTCAGAACGATACGCATTGCTGCTGCAGCTTCTTACACGCCTTAACGCAAAAGACAGCACTAACCAGCACATTGTCTATGAACTTTTGAAAATGCAAAAAGCACACAATGGACGCTGGCAGTCAACAGCAGTCACAAGCAGAGTCCTTATTGCACTAAACGACTATATCAAAAGCAATAATCTTGAAAAGCTGAACTTTACAGCAGATGTACTTTTAAATGGCACATCGACATTGAGAGGGACCTTTAATGGAGTTGCGGCAAAGCCTGTAGAAACAACAGTAACTCCAAAAGATAGAAATCTTGATGTAACATTTACTAAGTCAGGCAAGGGTACACTTTTCTACACAGCATCAATGAAATATGCCCTTCCAGCAGAAAAACAGACAGCAAGAGACGAGGGGCTATGCATTTACACCGAGATTACTGACGCAAAGACAGGAAAAGTTGTAAAAGAAAGTGAACTTACAGCAGGAAACATTTACCGCGAAAAAGTAATAGTATCTTCACGAATAAGGGCAGAATACGTTGCCGTCCGCGCTCCTGTTCCAGCAGGATGCGAAATACTGAATAGTGCATTTGTAACAACTGGTACTATTGAAAACCTTACAGAAGCAACAAGGGGTCTTTCTTACAAAGGCATATACGATGCAGAAACACAGTTCTTCTGGGATTACTTTCCTGCAGGAGTGCAGCAGGTAGAATTCCAGTTCAGGGCAGTTCGCAAAGGCGAATACAAAACTCCGTGTGCAACAGCTGAATGCATGTACGAGGAAGAAATTTTTGGAAGGACAGACGGCAAAGTCTGGACTATAAAATAGAATGAAAAATCTTTTAATTCTGTTTTTTGCACTGGCAGAACTCACCTCATGCTGTACAAGAAAAAGTGCAGAAGGCAGGATTATTGACTTTTCAGACTTTGAGCGTCTAAATGAAAGTGCCGTATATGAGCTTTCAGACGGCACAGACAGACTTGTAATTCAAAATGTTCCTATAGGAACTGAAATATACATAACAAAAACAAATACTTCAGACAAGGTTATTCCAAAAGAATCTGCCATATATGTTTTAGAAGCAGAAGGTATCTCACTAAATGTAAAAAATCCAAAAGAAGAGTTTGAAAAAACTCAAAGCAGACAGTCTTTAACAACTCCATCATCAGGATTTGGTCCGCATAAAATATTCAGAAAAACCGAAAAGCTAAATTCCTATGATGCGCACAAAGAATCAAACAAGAAAAAAAGCAAAGTAATCATACAAAAAGAATATGACGAAGGGTGCAGAAAGGATATTTTTGTAGACATAAATTCAGACATGACGATTTACAAAAAAAAATCTGCCACATTGGCTTCAAAAGGCAAGTTCTGTTATGTCTGGGCAGTAGACGGAGACGGCAGTCCAGAAAAAATAATGAAAGCTGCACAAAAAATGAGCGTGGCATTTGATGCCATGTATGAAAAAATAAGGTTTCTGTTCGGAAAAGAATCTGATTTTATGTTTTGCAACTACAATGGAAAATTCTTTGAACCGAAAAGACTTGAATACATGAGTGGAACAGGAACAAAAGTTAATATCGTCGTATATGACATAAACAGGGAAAATAACGGAGTAGTCGGATATTTTTATTCAAAGGATTATTTTCCAAGTGAAAATGATTATGAACATGGCATACTAAACTACTCAAATGAAGGCAAATATATATACATTGACTCCCAGTGGGCAGAAGCCGATATCGATGTATGCATATCAACTCTTGCACATGAATTCCAGCACATGATAAGTTACAACCAAAAGGTTTTGATACATGACCTTCCTGATGCAGATGCATTCAGCGAAATGATGTCATTATTGTGCGAGGAAATAATAAATGAGGATGAAGAAAATGCTAACTTGAATTCAAGGCTTGCACTTTTCAACTCAGGATACGCCGAATGCGGCCTTGAATACAGGGGATGTTCGCACTATCACGCAATGCTTTCGTATGCGGCAAACTATGCGTTCGGAACATGGCTGTACAGGAACTATGGTGGAACAGCTCTAATTAGAAAGCTTGCCACAAATCAGTACACGGACATAAATTCCATTACAAATGCTACAAGTAAATCCATGCAACAGCTTTTAAAGGCATATTCCATAGATTGTGCATGCAGAACTAAAAGCAGTTCCTATCTGTGGAGTCTGCATAAATCTGATTATGATGACTATGGATATAAATATGACGGACCTGTTTTTTATGCCTTCAACGCAAGGCATGAGATTCGTCCCTACGGGATGTTCATCATAAAGGCAGGAAAAACGGACTCAGACACACTCATGTTCAAATTCAGCAAAAAGAAGTTCCAAAGCCATGAACATACATATATTGTAGCAAATTTTCCACAAAAATGAACAAAAAGAACGTATCAAGTTTATATAATTATATATGGACAATGATACTATAATATTTGATGATGAAGTAACAGAAATTGCAAAAAAAACATTTGGCATACATTTTCTGTACCCCTGGCAAAGGCTTGTAATTGCAAACATTCTTGATGCAGTACACGAACCTGAAGAAAATGAATGCTGCAAACAAATCGTACTGCTTCCGACAGGAGCCGGAAAATCCATGTGCTTTCTTGTACCAGCAATAGTACTTGATGGTCCTTCATTAATAATATATCCGCTTTTAGCACTTATGACCGACCAACAACGAAGAATGAGCGAAGCCGGCTTGGACAATGTTGTGTTTCGTGGAGGACAATCATTACAGGAAAGGGAAAATAATTTCATAAGAATAAAGCAGGGAGTAAAAATAATTCTGGCTAACCCCGAAGTTCTGCAAAGCGAAGAGCTTGTACGACAACTGGCAGAGTGCAATATAAAGCACATTGCAATAGATGAAGCACACTGTGTATATGAATGGGGTTCAACTTTCAGACCGGCATACCTTACTCTTGGAAAAATCGCAAGACAACTGAACGCTCCTGTCATTACGGCATTCACCGCAACAGCATCGCCACAAATCTTACAGAAAATAGCAGACATTCTTTTTGACGGTAAAGCTCATATAGTGCAAAGTGCAAGTGACAGGCCAAACATACATTATCATGTAATCAAATGCTATAATAAAAAAAAGCAAGCCTTAAAACTTGCAATAAAAGCTGAAAAACCAGTACTTATCTTTTGTGGAACACGAAAAAAAGCGGAGGACATGGCACGAGAACTTATGGCTTTTTATAATAATGACACCATAAAGTTTTACCATGCCGGACTGACAAAAGATGAAAAGCAAAACGTTGAGAAATGGTTTTATCCTAAGGACAATGCATGTCTTTGTGCCACGGTAGCATTCGGAATGGGTGTTGATAAAAAAAACATCCGCACAGTAATACACCTTGAACCAAGTTCCAGTATTGAAGCATACATTCAGGAAGCTGGCCGTGCCGGACGAGACGGAAAAGATGCAAATGCGTTTTTATTATGGAGTCCTGAAGACAAAGAAAAATCAACCCTTTTCAATGAATATGCAGAAAGCAAGACATGCAGAAGGCAATTTCTTTTGGATGCCCTTGGGGCTGAAAAGGCAGTATGCTCTGGGTGCGACATTTGCAACACAGGCAAACCAGCGCCATTTGCCCGAGACGCAGCTTTTGCACTCCATTTCATATCAAAGAACAGAAGGCTGTACGACAAAAATCAAATGTCAAATATATTAATAAAAGAATTCAACAGACATGACTGCAAGGCTCTTCATGTAAATATTTGGGATCATAAGGATATAGAAACCATACTCAGACTTCTTGAAGAAAATGGTTTCATAAAAACGTTGAGGTTTCCATGGAGTGGAAAAATTGACATAAACCGAAAAGATGATATATGATGAAACAGCAATATGATACGCATAAAAATAAAACCTGTGGACATTATTATATTTTTAATTTTTGCTGCTGTAACAATTCTTTCTTTTTTGGCTGTAAAAAAGGATTCTGCTTCAAAACCAATGCTTATCATAACAGCAGAAAAAACAAATTACATCTATCCATTGGATAAAGATGCCACTTATAAAGTTGAAGGTCTTTTGGGAACGAGCATCATACAGGTAAAAGACGGACAAGCCTTCTTTGTTGATTCTCCGTGCCCAAACAAAAATTGCGTCAATGCAGGACACATATCAGGCAATGGACAATGGAATGCATGTCTGCCAAACAGTGTTTTCATTCACATACAGCAGGAAGACAGTGAAATAGACGCATCTGCATTCTAAGATAAAAAAGAGGTTGTAGTATGGCAAAAAAGAAAGGTAGCATAGTATACAAATGTTCTTCATGTGGGTATACACAGCCGGGATGGCTTGGGCGATGCCCCCAATGCGGTGAATGGAATTCTCTTGAAGAATGCATTACAGATCCAAACGCATCAACTCCATCGCTAAAGGCAGACGGAACAACAGTAAAAATAAAGCCTGTCCCCATGTCAAAGATACAGATGGAAGATGAAGGCAGAATATCAACAGGAGACAGTGAATTTGACAGAGTTCTTGGAGGGGGTGCTACATTAAGAAGTGCAATTCTTATAGGAGGAGAACCTGGCATAGGAAAATCGACACTGCTTATTCAGACGGTCTCCGAAATCATGAAACAACGGCACAGTGCAAATTCTTTCCGAATTCTTTATGTTTCTGGAGAAGAATCAGCCTCGCAGATAAAGGCAAGAGCAGTACGTCTTTCACTTGCAGTAGATGCAATGGAAATTCTGTGCACGATGAGGCTCGAAGACATTCTTGATGCCCTTGACAGCATTAATCCTGCAGTAGTAATAATCGATTCCATTCAGACGGTATATTCTGTACAGGCTGGAATGATTCCTGGTACAGTCAATCAGCTCAAATATTGTGCAAACGAACTCATAAGCTGGGTAAAGGAAAGAAACAGCGTATTGTTCATGACGGCACACATAACTAAAGACGGAATGATAGCTGGACCAAAAAGCCTTGAGCACATGGTTGATACAGTCATAACGTTTGAACGCAACAGCAATGATGATTTTCGCTTTCTTCATGCCCTCAAAAACAGGTTTGGGTCTGTAAACGAACTCGGCATTTTTGTAATGGATGCCAATGGATTACAGACTGTAGCAGATCCAAATGCATTATTCATTACAAAAAGAAAGAACGGCATTCCTGCAGGCATTGCATGTGTTCCAGTATTTGAAGGTAGCCGTGTTTTTGTTGTAGAAATACAAGCCCTGACAGTACCGGCAAAATCGTCCATGAACAGAGTGTATTCAGACAAAATTGACAGTGCCAGAATAAGCCGCGTTGCTGCCGTTCTCGAAAAACGAGCTGGGCTTCGCTTTAGTGATCAGGACATATACATAAATGTTGCAGGGGGCATAAGGCTTACCGAAAGTGCAATAGATGCAGCTCTTGCAACAGCACTCTACTCTGCACGCACAGACATTCCAATACCAGAACACACTGCAATTTTAGGAGAATTGAGTCTTGCTGGAGAAATCAGACCTGTAACCAAAATGAAGGAACGAGTTAAGGCCGCTAAAGAAATGGGATTTACAACACTGCTTGCCCCGCAAGCGATTAGCGGGGAAGCAATAAGCGTTGAAGACATTCAGTCCCTTATACGGGCAACATTTAAAACAGCTGCTTCAAAGAAGCAATGATAGAGACAAACTTTGCACCGGCTATAAAAGTTCCAATGCTGCTGCCTATGGAAGACATAATAAATACAAGCAGTGTCCTTAAAATGCGGTTTTTATAAAAACCTTTCAAGGAACCTGCATCTTCCTGCATACTGGCAAGGTCTTCAACCTTTGGCTTACACACAATTGCCTGAACAATGCCAGAGAACATGCCTATTCCAACAAAAGGGCATAGAGATGTAAAAGGAGCACCGACAAAAGAGGCTATTATGGCAAGAGGGTGCCCACCTGCAATTAAAGCTCCGACAGCAGCCAGAATGCCGTTCCACAAAACCCAGGAACTAAGCATATTCCACCCCTTTGCAGTTCCACCCAAAATAAATCCGGCAAGAATCAGAGCAACAATCAGAGCAGGAATAATCCATACAGCAAGTTTTGCGGCAACAGTTTTTTCAGGTACACTATCGATATCAGAACAGTTTGAAGATTCTTGAGTTGCAGCAAGTTTTTCAAGATGCTGAATAACACCATTCAAATGCCCCGCACCAAGAACGGCAAGAACTTTATTTCCATGACATTCCCATATATGACTTGCAAGAAAACGGTCACGCTCATCAATAAGAACTTCTTTTACCCCGGGCATAGTCGAAGCAAGTTCTTCCATCATGCCATCCATTTCGCTTCTGACTTTCAGATTTTCAATCTGTTCAGAGGTTATCTCTTCTTTAGAAAACGCAGCACCCAACAAGGCAGCAAGCAGATTACATTTTCCTATAAGAGAATTCTTTGCCCAAGCACGTCTGAGCGTAACGGCAATAGGTCTATCCACCATGGAACAAGGAATTTTAAGCTCTTCAGCCTTTTTAATGGCAGAAAGCATTTCGTCACCAGGTTTAACTCCTGTCTCAAGCCCCATTTTTTTCTGATACGAAGACAGCACTATATTTGCAATCATAAGGAACCCATTTTTATTGCGCAGAACTTTTATTATATCCATTTTGCGCCATGATTCAGGATCCTTAAGACTTTCGTAACGTTTTTCATCAAGTTCTATGGCAACCGTATCAGGCTTTTCTTTTTCAATTGCATCAGAAACTTCAAGAACGCTCTGTTCAGAAACATGAGCGGTTCCAACTAAAATTATATTTCTTCCATTTAATAATAGGTGTTTTTGTGTTGATGTATCCATTTTTACTGTACCTTAACAAGATTTTCCGTGCCTAAGCTCCATTCTGCCAGACGGTATTCAAAAAACATAGGGTTACGCATGCTTACAACCTTGGCATAATTTTCGCGAGCAATTTCAATTCCCCCAAAGCTTTCATAATACAGTCCCAGATAATAATACATCTTACCTTTTTTGCTTGCATTATCCAATGCAGAAATCTTCTGAGGTAGAGGCATTTCACCAGATTCATCATGCCAGATACGGAGCATTGCATAGTCAATCGAATTACGGTCAAGCTTTCTTAAAACCTTGTCGCTGAAACTTTTTGCCTTAATCTTGTTTCCTTCCTTATAGTAACAGTATGTTATCATTAGTGGATATGAAATATTATTTGTCTTATCCATTTCAAAACACTTTTCAAAAGATTCCCTTGCTGTTGTCCAGTCACCTTTTTTCAAAGACAGAATACCTAAGCTTTCGTAAGCAAAATAATAATTCGGATTATATGTCACCACATTTTTATAGTCAGCCACAGCCTTTTCTACCTGATTGCGCTCATCATAAATGCCAGCCCTGTATGCATAGGCAAGAAAATATTCCGGCTGAATGGCAATAGCATCTGACCATGCCTGAATCGCAGTATCATAATGACCAAGATTGCTTTCATACATTCCGTAATCAATGAAATAATTATAGTTTGTAGAATCAATATCGATTGCCTGCTTTACATAGTCACTTGCAATCTTGTAGCGGTTATCTGCAGCTGCAAGTTTTCCAAGATATGAGTAGGCAGGCGCATAGTCAGGATTATTTTCCAAAATCTTTTTAAATGTTGATTCTGCTTCCTTATCTTTTGAAGGATCTTTGCTTCCAAGAAAATAATCAGCCTGTCCAAGCCCAAAAAGAACATCTTCATTTTTTGGCTCGCGGACAAGAGCCTTCTGATAATAAAGGCGTGCCTGCTTGTAATTCTTATTTTCAAACATGCTTTGAGCCATTTCTACATTTGCAGTTACATTATACTGGTCCTGTTCAAGAAGGGCTTTAAGATATTTGTTCTGATTTCCACTGTCCCCCTGTAGCTTTGCAATATATGCAAGCAATTCGATGACCGTTGCGTCAGACGGATTCTTTTTATTTAAGTCAAGGCAAATTGCCTTCGCAGTGTTCAACTGATTGTCACTTATAAGAAGAGAAGCCTTTAATACAAGAAGGTCTACATCATTTGCAAAATTTTCAGGAACCTCATCATACAAAGAAAGGGCTTCCTTTACATTGCCCGAGGCAAGAACATTCTGCAATCTTACTATAAAATTATTCTTAGAGAAAGTTGCCGTATCAACATCCTGTGTCGTATTCACCGGCATAACAGTACGTCCGGCACAGAACGCAGACAGTATCAAAGAAGAGTCCGTACAAAAAACAGCACCACAAATACATAATGCAGCAATAATTTTCAATTTTCCCATAAATCCCCACAATATTTATATGACTTACTAAATTAATAACACATATAACAAAAAAAAATTACGAAAGTACCAGAACTGCTACAGCAACTCTATGGAACTTTCCATGATTTCATCAAGCTCGTTATGATTATCGGCAATAAGAGAAGCTGCAAAATACAATGCAGTTACAGATTCTGTCGTCAAATTGCCAAATGGCACAGTTCCGGCCTGCCACAACTGTGCGCTCGTTGAATATTCCGAAAAATCAACAAAACTTTCCTGCTGAGAGGTACAGCAGAATGTAATGCCATGCTGTCGGCCTTTCGTCAAAAATGTTTTTAGCGAATAGTCGCTATTCTTCATGTTTCCTGTTCCAGAAGAATACAGCTCCAATATTACAGTATCTATAGAAGATTCATCACCTATCATCTTTTCAAGCCTGTTCATGAGCAGACCAGGATAAAGCCTTATGACGGAAAGCCGTTCAGCAGCTTCATTAAGGATAAAACTCATTATTTCCGTTTCAGGCATTGAAACAGACAGAAACTGCTGGCTCAAAACAGTATTAGCAAAGAATACAGGCTTTTTCATATTCCAGTTAATGAACCCATCAGTATCATTGCTTACATATTTCAAATTCAATGCAGGAAGAATTTTGTTTCCATAAACAACGCAGACTCCGTTCTTACGTTCACGGGCAGTTTGAATTGCAAGGTTCAAATTTGCTCCAGCTTCTGCTTTGGAAAGGGAAGATGAAGCCGTAAGCACGACAGGTACATCTGATGCAGAAAAAAGCCAGAACAGCAATGCCGCCGTATAAGAAAGGGTATCAGTACCATGTGTCACAACAATGCCGTTTGCAGTACCGCTCTCAATCTTTTCCTTTATGACGGCAATAAGCTTTGCCCAATCTTTAGGCTCAGTTTCTTCGCTGAGCATATCGCAAACAGAAACAACCTGCACCGGGAAATTTCCATTGTCACCTTCAAGCAAAGGCATAATACTCTGCATAATGCTTTGAGAACTTCCTGCAACAACTGTGCCATCATCATGTTTTTCAGCTGTAATTGAACCGCCCATAGTAAGAACGTAGACAATGCTTATAGAAAGTTTTTCTTTTAGCAGAGCCTTTACTACTGTAGGAACAGCCTTTCCTTCCGTTTTTTTCATGACACAACCGGTCAGGAACTCAAGAGGAGCCATATTGCCTTCTTTTAAAGAAGCTACGCTCTTAGGGTATTCAGCAAGAACACTGTCAATTACAGGTTCCAGCTCTTCTTTTGTAGATAAAAGAACCAGACCTTGCTTTTTTATTATTTCATCAACATCACTGCCGTCAAGTGCAACAGCCTGCATAATATCCTTTGCCATACCGCTATGAATTTTGCCTTCATCAAGCAGAACAAGAACACGGGCAAATTTTTCCGCAGTAAGCTTGCATTGCCTTATAGACTTTCCGCTTCTATTAAGGATTTTCATAACTTCGCTTGCAAGCCAGTGAGCGGCAAGCATTGCCGGAGCACCATGCTTAACGGCAGACTCAAAATAATCAGCCCTGTCTTTTTCGGCACACAGAAACATAGTGCGCAAGCGAGACAGTCCGTAAGATGAACGCAGGCGCTCACGTCTTTTTTCAGGCAGTTCCACTTCGGAAGCTTCAAAAGCGACTGCATCAGAAATTGCAACATTGACAGGAGGATTTACCAAAGCAAAGCGTACCAAATCAGGCTTCCGCTGCTGCCAGAATTCTGTCGCATTAAGCTGCTCATTCCACAGACGGCTTTCTGCAGAAACTTTCTCACCAGAAGAAAGAACCGATTCCTGTCTGGAAAGCTCACTGTCGATTGCCTTGCGGACAAAATTAAACGAATTCAAGTTGCGTAATTTAACAGAATATAGAGGTTCTTCAGGATATTCGCACAAAGAAACATAGGCATTACACCTTATGCCGTTTTCCTGAACATCGCCAGTTGTAAATCGTAAATATGCCAAAAGAGTTTCAAGTTCCTGAAGAAAAACTTCAGCTTCACCACCAAGCTCAAAAACATTTGACGTACGTATGCGCATTACAGGGCAACCGGCAAATGTCCAATCCATTTTAGCCTTCTTACCAGCAGTTCTAGTAAGCTTGCCACGATCTTCTTCTATACGGATTTCTTCTATATTAATAGTCTTTTGCTTCTGGTGATATATGATATCAAGTTTTCCACCTTCTGCAACACGTATAGAATAACCGGTAAAATTTTTGTCATCAGGAGGTTCTGGCAAAGCCCCTGTCAGATGCTCCAGTTTGCCGGAGCTCAACATTGTGCCTCCAACTGCATTTACAAACAGGGCAACTTTATGCAGTACAGACGGCTGAACATCAACTTTTGCCAGCTGTACAGGAGAATTATTTCTGCGCAAAAAATCTGCTTTTGCATTTAAAATGCCTTTTTTTCCATCATTTAATTCAACAGCAGTAAAAACACCTGGAACTGCTGACAGAAGAACACGAACTTCAAGATAAATACGGGACTGATACATATTAAACCATCTTTAAAGTCAATAAATTTTCACGAAATTATACCGTTTTTTTTTAATTTATGATATAATATATGTTAAACCAACTGCTTTTTTTCCAAAAAAAGTTATATTTATTGCAGGAGCAATTGTGAACAAGCACGATTTTCCCAAAATCCACTTTTACGATCAGGATTTTGTTGACATTTACAATAAAACATGGAACTGGCTTTCAGACTATTGGATTGAACCAAAAACAGGGGAACTTTCACCTGACGGATATTTCATTTATCCTGTAAATGGAAAATACATACTGGATCAATCAGAATCCATATTTTCATCTTTTTTTCTAGTCTATTCAAACCGAAATTATCCTGCAAACAAAAATATTGACTATTTTTATGAAAGACAGGAAGAAAACGGTGCCATCCGCTGGAAATATGATGCAACTACAAATCAACCTATTTTAGACGAAACAAATCCAGAGGGAATTGGACTTCCACTTTTTGCATGGGCAGAATACAATCTTTATCACAAAAGCGCAAACAAAAGACGAATAAAAGAAGTAATGCCGATATTGTGCAAATACATGAACTGGATTGACACAACGTTCAAGAAGCAGAACGGCCTTTATGCAGTGCCACATCAGGCATCTACAATGACAAATTCACCGCGTAACGGAACATATTATCCTGTAGATTTTAACAGCTGCATAGCTATTAATGCCGCACACATGTCTGCACTTGGCGACATACTGAATGACAAGGATTTGAGCTTTCAGTACAAAAAGCTGTATTTCAGCCTGAAAACAAGAATAAACAGCCTTATGTGGGATACTGAAACAAGTTTTTATCATGACTTGGACAGTGAAGAAAAACGGCTTCCTCACAAGACAATTGCAGGATTCTGGCCTTTGCTTGCAGAACTGCCGAATGCCGACAGGGCAGAAAATCTTATTTCTCACCTGAGCAATCCTGAAACATTTGGAACAGAACATCCGTTCCCGACACTAAGTAAGGATCATCCTGAATTCAGTAAAAATGGAGAAGGATTCAAAGGCTCCGTATTCCCGACTTTCAATTTCATGGTCATCAAAGGCCTTGAAAAGTATCAGAGATACGGTTTTGCACGCGAATGTGCAATCAGGCACATGTATTTTATTCTCGAAGGTCTAAGCCCTCTGGACACGTCAAAAAAAGGCGATCTGTACGAAGCCTATCTGCCAGAAGCAGAAGGTCCTGCAATAATGACAGGCTGGCCGGATTTTCCGAGAAAGCGTTTTCTGCACTTTCTGGGGCTTTCAACAATCGCCCTTATGATCGAAAACGTCATAGGCCTGAGCATAAGCCTGCCTCGAAAAACAGTAGACTGGGTTATCCCTAATCTTGAAATAATGGGTATTGAAAAGCTTTCCCTCAAGCGCAACCTTATTACAATTTTGAGTAACAAGAGTAACCGCGGATGGGAAATCCAGATGGAAAGCGAAAAACTTTACTACTTTACCATCAATATACTCAATCAGAAGAAAAAGACATTGCCGATTCCTTCGGGAAAATGTTCCATGCTCATTGACAAACTGTAAGAGAGGTTATTGGTACAGATGCAGGCACCTCAGGCGGTTATTGAAATTGGCTCGACGGGGATACGCCTGTTAGTAGCCGAAATTGCAGAAGACAAAAAGCGTAACATTCTTGACCGCAGCGAACTGCCCGTAAACATAGGACGGGATGTGTTCACTACGGGTGCAATCAGCAAAAATACACTCCTTTCCGCACAAAAAATCCTTAACCGCTTTGGAGAACTTTTAGACAGCTGGCAAATCAGCAGGACTGCAACAACAGTCGTAGGAACAACAGCTGTCCGCGAAGCCCTTAACAGAGACACTTTCGTAGACCGCATAAAAATCACGACAGGATTCAATGTAATGGTCATTGACGGCATTGAAGAGAACAGACTCATGTACATTGCCGTTACGGAATGCCTAAAAGACGAGACCATAAGCGTACAGCAGAGCAATTCAATCATTCTTGAAATTGCTGGCGGAGCTACAGAAATGATGCTCATGGAAAAAGGGCGCATGGTCGGAGCACACAGCATGAGGCTTGGCACTGTCATTATAGAACAGCAGATAAGGGCTATGACAGGAACAATTGACGATGCCCACCGGCTTATAGAAGAATTCATTCAGAATACCAGATTTACGCTCAGTACCGAAATGAACCTTAGCAATGTTCAGCAGTTTATTGCACTCGGCAGCGACATGAAGCTTGCAGCGATTTTTGCAGGACATTCAATTTCAACATTCCTGTGGGAAATTCAAAGAAATGATTTTGAAAACTTTGTTGATGAAATCAGGCATTACACGGAAGAAGAATGTGTTGCAAAATTCAAGCTTAGCTATAACGAAGCAAGAACATTCCAACTGTCACTCATTGCCTACAAACATTTTATACGCCTTACAAATGTACAATCCATAATAGTACCTGAAACTTCCATTAGGGAAGGAATTTTAATCAGCCAGCAGTCAGAGCCGTCAGAAGAAATTCAACAGGAATTTACAGAACAGATTATAGCAAGTGCAACAACACTTCTCAGAAAATATCAGGGAGATGAAGAACATGCAATGTTTGTTCAGGAAATCAGCCTTAAACTTTATGACGCAATGGAAAAAGAATTGGGGCTCACACCACACACAAGAGTCCTTTTGCAGATAAGTGCAATCCTTCACGACATAGGCATGTTCATTGGAGCAAAAGAGCACAACAAACATTCAAAATACATAATTACACACAGCGAAATTTTCGGATTGAGCAAAGAAGACGTATCGCTCATTTCAAACATTGCATACTTTCATAAAGGAGTGGAAATACCGCAGCGTAATGCAGAAATAAAGCTGCTTCCAAGAGAAAGCCGCCTTACAGTTTTAAAACTAAGCGCAATACTCCGTGTTGCAGATGCTCTTGACAGAAGCCACCTCCAGAAGTTAAAGAACTTTACGCTTTCTTTTTCAAAAGACACAGTTACAATCCGCATAAAAGGACACTACAACCTGAACCTTGAAAAACTCGCCCTTGCAGAAAAAGGCGATTTGTTTGAAAATGTATTTGGTTACTCGCTCGTAATACTCTAGCAGAACAATCAGAGGGAATAATAATGGAAGAAACAGATTTTATTAACAGAGAACTAAGCTGGATAGAATTTAACGCACGAGTGCTAAATGAAGCCGCAAGAAAAGAAATTCCTCTGCTGGAACGGCTAAAATTCATTTGTATTGTTTCCAGCAATTTTGATGAATTTTTTCAAGTGCGAATTGCATCTGTAAAAAGACAAAAACCACAGCAAAAGCCCCTGCTAAAAAAGATTTCAAAAAGATGCCACCAGCTTACAGACATTCAGTATGACATTCTAAAAAATGAAATTCTTCCAGAACTGGCAAACGAAGGCATTTCTTACATAGATGCAAAAACCTACACTCCAGCACAGAAAGCCTACATTGAAAGTTATTTCCGGCATAACATTGCACAAGTACTTACCCCGTTGAGAACAGATGGAACTTCTTTTCCCTTAATAAAAAATATGGAGACGTATGCATCTTTCATCCTAGAACAGATGAGCGGCGTTCATAAAATAAAGAATGATATGATGCAGCCGTCAGAAGAGCACCCCATTGCACTTGTTCAGTTGCCGTCAAACATCGAGCGTATTGTATGGCTTCCGACAAATGACTCTGCACGTCAGTTTACGCTTCTTGATGATATAATTTCACTATGCGGAAAAGAGCTTTTCCCTGGCTACATGGTAAAGGAAACCATGTTCTTTCAGATTGTGAGGGATGCGGATTCTGCTGTAGATGAAGAATCAAAAGAATTTATTCAGGCAATGAAGAATATTCTTGTCAAACGGCAGTCATCATTTGCAGTGCGCATGGTCTGTACATCAACAAGCCAGACATTGCTCAACTTTATGCAGGAAAAGCTGTCACTTTCTGATGATGATGTATACAAAGTATATGGCATTGTCAATCCTAGCAAACTTATTACCCTTACCCAGCTGGATGACATACAAAATCTTTTATACCCTGAATGGAAGAATTTTTATTCTCCCGATTTGCCGGAAGAAGAAACTTACTGGAATACACTGCGGCAAAAAGACGTATTAATAAACGTTCCCTATGAAAGCTATGATCCAATAATAAAATTCATAAAGGATGCGGCACGTGATGAAAATGTTCTTTCCATAAAGATAACCCTTTACAGGACAGGTAATGACAGCCCCATCATAAAATACTTGAAGGAAGCTTCTCAAAACGGAAAGGCCGTAACAGTATTTATTGAATTAAAGGCTCGCTTTGACGAAGAGCGCAACATATCATGGTCTTCAGAACTTGAAAATGCAGGAGTAACAGTTATTTACGGTGTTGTAAACCTAAAAGTACATGCGAAGTTATGTCTTGTCATCAGAAGGGAAGCTGACGGAATGAGAAGGTACCTTCACGTAAGCACAGGAAACTATAATCCCAAAACAGCAAAACTTTATCAGGATCTTTCCATTCTGACATCGAACCATGAAATTGCTACAGACGCGCAGATGTTCTTTAATGTCATTTCAGGTTACAGCATTGTAAAGACTATGAGCCACATGTTCATGGCACCGACAGGATTAAAGTCAAAACTGATCGAAATGATAGAACGTGAAATAAGCCTTAGCACACCTGAAAACCCGGGACACATTGTTGCAAAGATGAACAGCCTGTGCCACAGGGAAATAATCGAAGAGCTATACAAGGCATCTAAGGCTGGTGTAAAGATAGAACTAAACGTAAGGGGTATATGCACATTAAAGCCAGGGCTTGCAAACAAAAGTGAGAATATAGACGTAATCAGCATAATAGACAGGTATCTTGAACACAGCCGAATATTCTATTTTAAAAACGGCGGTGCGGAAGAATTATACATAAGCAGTGCCGACTGGATGGAACGAAACCTTGACAAGCGTATTGAACTGATGATTCCAATAACAGACAGAACCGTCTTTAAAAATGTAAAAGACATCCTCTTTTTATATTTTCAAGACAATACACATAGTCACACTTTACAGAAAGACGGCTCATGGAAACAGAACAAACCACTGAAAAAAGAACAGACCGTAAGAGCTCAGGAAGTTCTTTATAAAAAATACAAAAAGCAAAATGATATCCGAAAATCCAAGCCCAAAATAGAATTTGTAGTGCGTCGGAAAAATTAAAAGCCGTAAAAAGTCCTATAATTTAACACGACCTCTGAAGCTGCGTGCAAGCGTAAGCCTATCTATATATTCAAGATCTCCCCCGGCAGGAATACCACTTGCAAGACGCGTAACTTCACAGTTAAAGTCTTTTAAAAGCCGCTGTATATACAGAGCAGTAGTATCCCCTTCAACAGTTGGATTAGTTGCAATAATGACCTCTTTTACATTTTCATTCTGAACTCTGTCCAAAAGCTGATGAATGCGCAACTGATCAGGTCCTACGCCTTCCAACGGAGCAATGACACCTCCCAACACATGAAACAACCCATGAAATTCATGAGCATTGTCAATAGTAGAAACATCCTGTGGCTGTTCAACAACACATATAACAGAGCGGTCCCTGGTTTGATCGGAACATATAGGACAAATTTCTGTTTCTGTCCATGCACCGCATACAGAACATGGACGTATTCTTTGTTGCAAGGTAGCAAGCTGGTTTGAAAACCGTTGCATAAAAACAGGATCTGCTTTTAAAAGAAAATTTGCAATACGCGAAGCCGATTTTTTGCCGATTCCAGGCAGACGAGAAAAACTTTCCGTTACTTCATCAAGAGCATTCATAAATTAAAGGCCGGGAAACGAAAGACCGCTTGCAGACATCAGAGGTCCAAGCTGGTTCTTGATCTGCTCCTGTATGTTAATCATGGCAGCATGATGAGCTGCACGGATTAAATCCTGAAGCATAGGAACATCCCGATTGTCAACACAAATAGGGTCAAGCTTTATATCTACAATTTCAAATTTTCCGTTCAACGTAACAGTCACCATGTTTCCGCCAGAAGAGCCGGTAGCGGTTATTGTTCCAAGCTGTTCCTGCGCCTTCTGCAACTGTTCCTTCATGCCGCCTAAATCTTTAAGCAGTTCCAATGGATTCATCATATCATATTCTCCTGTTTTTATTTTAATGTAATTACAGAGCCTTTAAATGTATCGCGTAAAATCTGTACAGGTACAGGTAAAGGCTGATTTTCTTCAACAGTTTTGCGATCTTCAAAAGATACTTCAAAAGCCATTGTCTTTCCAAACATTTTAGAAAGGAACGCAGAAATTATGGACGCACCATTACGCAGCTGCATAAGTTCAAACTGACTTCCAATGACAGCTGTAATTTTACCATCCTCAAGCTTTCTGTTCTCAGTCTTTGAAACAGCTCCTGAAAGCATTGCATTTTCAACCGAAAGTTCATCGATCAATGCCTTAAATACATTGTCTATGTCATCAACATTTATGCTGCTTGTATCAGGCGGTTCAGCTCCGCCATCAGGAAAAGGGGCCTGAATATCCTCCTCTGGAGCACCCTCATCGTCAGGTGCCCCCATGTCCACAGATTCGCTATACTCCTGAACATCAGCTACATAAGATGAATTTTCCTCAACCTCAATTTCTTTGGCAGAAGCAACTTTAGACAGCATGGGTTTAACAGCATCTATAGCTTTTTTTACATCAGCCGGAGAAACATACTGTGAAAGCCAGCAAAGCCTGCTTACTGCAAGTTCAAATTCATAACGAGGACTGAGGGAATAACGAATGTCCCTATACAGCGAAAGGAATATATCAAGAGCACGCTCTATCTGAATGCTGTTCCAGCCATCAAGTACAGTCTTTGAAAAACGCTCGCAAGACTGACCAAGCAGAGCTTCTTTTGAAATACCAGCCTTTATGAGGAGCAGGCTCCTAAGATAGTCTGTACAGTTGGAAATAAGCTGTTCAATGCTTACTCCATTCTGCAAATAATCATCAAGACGAAGAAGAGCTTCAGAAGTATTGTTCTGTACACACAGACCAAACAATTCATTAAGGCGGTCAACGCCGACAAGTCCCAGCTTGTCCCTTATTTTATCATAAGTAATTTCAGAATCGCTGAATGCCGCAACTTGATCGAACAAAGTATAGGCATCACGCATACTTCCTGTAGATTCACGAGCGATCCAGTACAAAGCCTCGTCATCGGCCTTAATGCCAACATCCTTTGCAGCAAGAGCAAGCTGCTCCTTTACTTTTTCTATAGGGACAAGGCGGAAATTAAACTGCTGACAGCGGGATTTTATCGTTGCAGGAACTTTCTGAAGTTCAGTTGTTGCAAAAACAAAGATGACATAAGGCGGAGGTTCTTCTATCGTCTTAAGCAGAGCGTTGAAGGCACTGGTTGACAGCATGTGAACTTCATCGATTATATAAATTTTATATCTACACGTATTAGGAGGAAAAAGAACTTCATCCTTTATCTGGCGAACATCATTAACACTGGTATTTGAAGCACCATCTATCTCTATTACATCAAGAGAAGATCCGGCAGTTATTTCCTTACAGGCTGAACACTGTCCGCACGGAGTTGCAGAAGGTCCTTTTTCACAATTCAATGCCTTCGCAAGGATTCGTGCGGTAGAAGTCTTGCCGCAGCCTCTAGGACCTGAAAACAGATATGCATGTGCTATTTTGCCGGACTGAATGGAATTTTTAAATGTTTCTGCAACAAATTCCTGTCCGACAAGATCTTCAAAACGCTGCGGCCTTCGTCTGGTCGCTGTTACCTCATAAGCCATTTATATAGAATAGCGAAAAAAAAGCTGTTCTACAAGACTATTCTTCATCAGACTGAACATCTACAGACAGTATGTCGCTTGGCGACAACACGTCTTGCGACATGTCTTCATCTTCCGCATACAGCTCATCCACAGCCTTATTTATGGCACTACGAACCTTTTCGGACATGGTAAGCATATCAGCAGAAGCAAGAAGAGCTTTCTTTTTGTCTTCGTCACTAGTCTTTGAAGCATTCTCAAGAATCTTGAAAGCAGTAATGTCATCAACTGCCGTACTTACTTTTGAAGCCTTTACATATACTGTACGGACAGCATATAGGCGATCCGAATAATAGCTTACTTCTATTATGTCTATGTTGCCAGTAGCAATGGAAACACTTCCTGCCGCCACTATAGAGCCAATATCAAGATGCGCATTAACTACATCTGCAAGACTCTTTGAATTATACATGGCACTATCTTCAACAATAACCGCAGGCTTTTTCTGAAGGGCAATGCGGTTTGAAATTACCCAGTAAGTTTTTCCTTCATACTTTACTTCTGCAAAAGTCAAAGTCTTACCTTTTGAACCATCGTAGGCACTTTCCTTTATTTTAGCAACTGGAGCACCAGATAAATCCTTTTCACCCGTAACTTCGACATCGACAGCCGTTCCTGCATCAATCTTTACGGAAGCAGACATTACACCATCTTGCTGTTCCATCCACAGCCAGCCTCCATCCTGAAGGAACACCCCTGGTACACTTGCCGCATACACAGAACTCACAGCAGCCAAAATAATTCCCAAAAGACATGCACATATTTTCTTAACGATATTCATTCAATTCCCTCCTCCTGATGTTCTACAGCATAAAGCGTAAGAAACATATCATGAACAGCATCTGGCAAATCAAACGACATTGCAGTATCAAACAAATCATCACGAGCAACTTCATCAGACAATACAAAACTTCCGTCAGAAGCCTTTGCATTCAATTTTTCATATATCTGCATGGCAAGCAAATCGCGACTGTCAGTACTTACTACATCTTTTGAAAGATAAATGCCTTCCATCAGGCGAGAATTTACATAGGCATAAACCTTTTCAAATTTTGCAGCATAAGGAGAATTTGAATCTTCTGTATTGTTTAAAACACCAACTACCGTTCCTAAATCAAGCTTTTTGTCACCCATTGCATCAGGGCTTGGCTTGGTAAAGATATATGCACTATCACCCATGATAACGCCCGGCACAGCATTTACTACAATAGAATAATCCTGAACCCAGTAGTCATGATCTTCAAACTGAATGTGAATAAAATCCCTTTTTTCATTGTCTGTAGTGCGAACAACCTGACGCTTTATTTCCACTACATCGGAAGAATTGGATGGATCCGGATTACCGTATGCCTGAACAGCTGTACCAGGAACAGCATATTCAACCCATTTCATTTTGCCCTCATCGGCACCATCTGTAACAAACCTCCAGTAACCGCCTGCAATCATGACAGACTTTATCAGAGTAACCTGCGGTACTGAAACGAATTCAGAAACATTATTCGCTTCTGAATACTGTTGTACAGTATTATTTTCTTTCTTGCATCCTGCCAGCAGTATAATGGCAGCTAAAGAACATGCAAAAAACTTTCTCATATTGTCTCCTGAATTTTTTTTCTTAAAATATCAAATATTCTTAAAATATACAAGCATTTTTAATTTATATTCAGCCTGCAACAAATCTTTCAATAACAATCTTTGAAAACAAGATTACAAGAACGGCTATAATTACAGGGCGTGCAATTTTAGTGCCGTTTCTTACAAAAACTTTTGCTCCCAGAAAATGCCCCGCAATACTGAAAATTCCTGCTACAAGCCCCAGATTCCAAATAACTTTTCCGTTAAAAAGGAATACGGCAAGAGCCGTAAGGTTTGCAGTCAAGTTAATCACTTTTGTAGTTCCAGCGGCCTCGTTTAAAGACAGACGAGCAAGAGCCGTAAGTGAAATAAGCATGAACGTGCCTGTTCCTGGTCCATAAAACCCGTCATACATACCGACAAAAAATGCACAAATCATGCAGATTACGAGCGTTTTTACAGGAGCAAACGGATTATCAGAAATGCGAAATTTCTTATTCTTAAGGACATACAGAGCAATAAACGGAAGTAATACAATCATGACAATGCTGAAAATTCTATCTGGTAAAAGAAGTGCAAGGTTTGATCCGATGAAAGAACCACAAAGAGAGGTAAGGATACAGAAAACAGACAGCTTCCAGTTTATAAAGCCGTCCAAAGCAAATTCTGTAGTAGAAACAACTGTACCCATGGCAGAACTAAGTTTATTTGTACCAATTGCATTGTGAGACGGAAGCCCTATAAAAAGATATGCAGGCAAGGTAATTAGACCGCCGCCTCCTGCAATGGCATCTATAAATCCTGCAATGAATACAGCAGGACACACAATCAGAAAATGAACAGGCAAAACAGTAAACATGGGTACATTATAGAAAGATTACGGATTTTAGTCCATTTAAAGATGCCGTCTCAATTTTTCAGTGCGGAATAGCTATGCTTCTTTTTATATTCATTCGGAGTCACTGAATAAAAATCCTTAAATGTGGCAGAAAACTTGCTCTGACTTTCATAACCTACGGCAAGGGCAATTTCGTTTACGGACATTTCTGTAGAACAAAGTAATTCAGCAGCCTTTTCCATGCGGTGCTGCTTTATATGTGCCGCAACCGAAGTTCCGTACACATCCTTAAACACAGTCTTCAATGTAGTAGGATTCATATAAAATTCATGGGCAAGCTCATCTATCGTAATACGCTTTGAAAGATTTTCAGTAAGCCGCTCATGAACTTTTTTTATTGCCTCAACCTGATTTTCCATATATCTTGAATTTTCATTTATCTGCTCATGGTTACCTTCAAAATCAGGACAGGACATTTCCATAAGTTTTTCCATCATGTCATGCAAAATCTTATTTTTTTCTGTTTTAGGAGCACTATAAAACACTTCCTTTCCATCACGATAGCTTTCTATAAGCCCAGAATCTTTCAACACCCTAAGATGGTGCGACACAGCAGGCATAGTCATGTCCATCAGTTGGGCAATGTCGTTCACACACTCCTGAGCATGACAAAGCAGCCAGAAAATCTTTAGGCGAGTAGTATCAGAAAGAAGTGAAAACATCTGGGCCACAACTTGAAACATAGCCTCCTGTGCAAGTTCTTTTTTCAGAAAATCAATTTTAAAATTAGAGTGCATAAACAGACCTACCTTATTTTATTCCATTCAGAAATTATTTTATCCCAAAAAGCAATACTTTGCAAAAAAAACTTGCACTATCCATTAAACCTATGCTTAAATGTTAGTATAAGGAGCGAAACATGAAGAAGACATATAAAATTGAAGTTGACTGTGCAAACTGTGCAAACAAAATGGAAGAAGCTACAAAAAAGACAGCCGGAGTTCAGAATGCAACCGTAAACTTTATGACACAGAAAATGGAAGTAGAGTTTGCTGAAGGGGCAGATGACAAAGCCGTAATGAAAGCAGTACTGAAAGCCTGCAAAAAGGTAGAATCAGACTGCGAAATTGAATTATAGGATTTTTATGACAAAGAAACAGAAAAAGATGCTTACACGCATCATTGCAGCTACAATTGCATTGATTACATTAAAATTGCCGTTCTGCAAAGTCCTGCAAGGAATACCGCAGCTAATTCTTTATGTCGCAGTCTATATAATTATAGGCGGAGACATTCTTAAAAAAGCATTCAAAGGCATTCTGAACAGACAGGTATTCGATGAAAACTTCTTAATGGCAATAGCAACGGTTGGTGCTTTTGCCCTAGCCATCTACACAAAAAACGGTGACTATGTAGAAGCAATTGCAGTAATGCTTTTTTACCAGATAGGTGAACTGTTTCAGGGAATTGCTGTTGGTAAAAGCCGTAAAAACATAAGTGCCCTAATGGACATCAGCCCAGACTATGCAAACATAGAAAAGGACGGAGCATTGGAACAAGTAAGTCCAGACGAAGTTCCTGTCGGAAGCATTATCGTAATCCAACCGGGAGAAAAAATTCCGATTGACGGCACTGTAACAGAAGGAAATTCTACAATAGATGCAAAAGCACTTACAGGCGAAAGTGTGCCTCAAAACGTAAGTTCTGGCGATGAAGTCATAAGCGGATGCATAAACATTTCAGGCCTCATAAAAATAAAGACAACAAAAGCCTTTGGCGAATCAACCGTTTCTAAGATTTTGGAGCTGGTAGAAAATTCCACATCCAGAAAATCAAAATCAGAAAACTTCATTTCAAAATTTGCAAAAGTATACACACCAATCGTATGCTACGGAGCACTTGCACTTGCAATAATTCCGCCACTGGCACGAATGCTTTTTAATATAGAACCAATGTGGAGCAGCTGGATTTACCGCTCGCTCACATTCCTTGTAATCAGCTGTCCGTGTGCGCTGGTCATCAGCATTCCTCTTTCATTCTTTGCTGGAATTGGAGGAGCAAGTCATGAAGGCATACTTGTAAAAGGCTCAAACTATCTTGAAACACTTTCAAAAGTAAAAACAGTTGTCTTTGACAAAACTGGCACGCTCACAGAAGGTGTATTCGAGGTAGTTTCAATACACCACTCCCCAATGGAAGATAAAAAACTCTTAGAGTATGTTGCCCTTGCAGAATGTGCTTCAAATCATCCTATAAGCAAAAGCATTAAATATGCCTACAACAGCAAGATTGACATTTCAAGAGTAAGCGACATACAGGAATTAAGTGGCAAAGGCATTACCGCAACAGTAGACGGAATTAAAATTGCAGCAGGAAACGAAAAGCTCATGCAGATGATGAACATTCCTTACTGCAAGTGTCATTCAGTCGGAACAATAGTTCATGTAGCAGTAAATGGCGAATACGCAGGACACATTGTCATTTCCGACAGAATAAAGAGCAATTCTAAAGCAGCCATAAAAGCACTCAGAAAAGCCGGCATAGAAAAAACCGTAATGCTCACAGGAGACACAAAAGCCGTTGCAGACTCAGTTGCAAAAGAGCTGGGCATAGACATAACCTTTAGCGAACTGCTTCCTGCAGACAAGGTTAATGAAGTTGAAAAACTTCTGCAGCCAAACAAAACGCTGGCATTTGTTGGAGACGGTGTAAATGACGCCCCTGTACTTTCACGTGCAGACATAGGAATTGCCATGGGTGCAAAAGGAAGTGACGCAGCAATCGAAGCCGCGGACATTGTTCTTATGGACGATGATCCTGCAAAAATTTCAAAAGCAATCAACATATCAAAAAAATGTCTGGGCATTGTCTACCAGAATATTGTATTTGCAATTGGAATAAAAGTAATATGCCTTGTCCTTGGAGCATTGGGCATTGCAAACTTATGGCTTGCAATTTTTGCAGACGTCGGAGTCATGATACTTGCAATATTAAACGCAATCAGAGCACTTAAGGTTTAGGCAGATTCCCCTGCATTGGCATTTATGCCACGGACAACACTAAAAATCTTATTTTGTGCATCTTTTCCAAAGAGCATAAAGAATTTTGGCCTGTCAAATGGAGCACGCCCTTTCATAAGAGCTTCCAAATTAATTTCGCCCTGTTCTACAATAATGTCTATTAACCGCTGAACAAATTCAATCTGCATACCGTTCATGTTGGCATCATTGATGAATTCAGCAAAATAGTCATTTATAGAATCCTTATCCATTTTAGTAGCACGGCGAATAAACACACCAAGAGATTTTCCTTCTGAAAGCTGCTCAAACATTTTTTCGTTTCCAAGTTTTTCCTTAAAAATATGATTCAAGCTTTCAAAGTCATCTTTAGAAAGAGGCTGATTAGTGCAAAGCTTATTTATGGCTTCATCCTTCATGTGCTCACAAAGATAGGATCCGCATGCTTATTGTCCACCGCAAACTATGCCAGCTCACGAATTTCACGGCGGATTTTCTCATAATCAAGAACTTATCGCAAGCCGTTGCAATCTAGGAAGATTATCACGAACAGATTTTATAGAAGTCTTCCGCAAAAGATTTTCCGCAATGGCTTTTATTTTGACCTATAAAAACTTATTGGCTTACCGCTCAAACAGGCTGTCTGCATCGAAGTATTCAACTTTTTTGCAAACAGCCTGTTGCATTTTTAAGGCTTAGTTTTTAAGTCCAAAAATTAGTTGTCAGCCTTAATTGCATTTGCAGCTGTGCGTCCAGAAACAAAGATTTCTACGATAGCGTTACCGCCAAGGCGGTTACCACCGTGAATGCCACCAGTAACTTCACCTGCTGCATACAATCCCTTAATGATGTTTCCGCTTGCATCAAGAACGTGTCTGTTAATGTCTACTGCAAGACCACCCATTGTGTGGTGTGTTGAAGGAGCCATTACACGAATCTTAAGCTTAACACCGTCAAGTGTATATGAATTTACATCGAATGAACCGTCAGCGTTCTTGTTTGCCTTTCCAATGAGGGCTGTCCAACCAGTCTTTGCAACAGCAAGTGTATCTTCCTTGCCTGTCATAAGTGCATGGTCATATTCCTCAATTTCCTTGCGTACAACATCTGCATCAAGAGAAAGTCCAAGCTGCTTGAACAAATCACCAAGCTGATCAACTGTACGTGTGTACTGTCTCCAGTCTACATCAGCTTCCCAAGTTTCAGGAGTCTTTGGTGTTCCGTAAGGATAAGGTCCTGGAATTGCCTGTTCGCTGTTTGCAATTTCAAGGAATACACCCATTGTTCCGCCGTGCTCAATTCCATTTGCAAGTTCTGCAAGAGAAAGAACATCGCGTTCACTAGTTTCGTTTACAAAACGCTTACCAGTTGTTGGGTTTATGTAGATAGCGTAGTTTCCGCCACCAAATGCAAGCTGTCCGTTGTCAATCCAAGAGATTGGCATAAGCTGAGTAAAGTCAAGACCAGTTGTTGCGGCACCTGCCTTTTCACCCATTGTAATACCATCACCCTGAAGTGATGAGCGGTTTGTTGTCTGAGTATTGTTTGTAATTGCTCCGCTCTTCCAGTAGTCGTTTGTCTCAAGAACTTTCTTTACGTTGGCAGCATAACCACCAGTTGCAAGAACAACACCCTTCTTTGCATGAGCAGTAACCTGTGTACCGTCATACATAACAGCCTTTACGCCTGTAACACGGCCACCCTCAACAATAAGTTCCTTTGCGTCAGTGCGGAGCATGATTTTGTTACTCTTTGCAGTAGAGCTTGTTTCAAGCAATGTTCTGCGAGGAGGAACAAAGTATGACCCCCACTGTGCAACTTCATTCTTTCCATCGCCATCAGCATCAAAGTTAGAACCGATATACTGATTTTCACGATGCCAAAGAGCACCAATGAGTGTTGGCTGCTGATCTTCTACGAATGTAGCACCCTGTGATTCAAGCCAAGGCTTAAGATCCTGACCGTCTTCAATAAACTGCTTTACAAGTTCATAATTTCCGTAAATCCACTTTGTGTAATCCTGGTTAGGACGCAATCCACCGTAGTATGTCTGGAAGATATGAAGGTTAAGTGTAGAAAACAGTGTAAGCTGAGACTCGTTAATGCCCTTGTTAAGTTGTGGCTGAGCCCATGCAAGGTAAGTCTTGATTTCTTTCTTAAGCTCACGAAGTACAGGCAGATACTCTGCATGAACACCATGCTTTGAGAGCTCTGCTATGTCACCGGCAACAAACCATTTTTCTGCATCAGAACCGTCAAAAGGCTTTTCGTTCCATGCAAGGATTTCCTTAAGGATTGTGATGTTTCCGTTAGCAGACTTTACTTTGTTATAAGTCTTTCCGTCAAATGGATAAACACCAGTTGTTGCATCAGGATTAGAAGGATCCCAACAAAGATAAGGCATTACAGACTGGAACTGACCACCAGAAACGATTGTGTTACCACCAATTTCTGCATTCTTTTCAATTACAAGAACAGTGTCACCGTTCTGTGCAGCCTGTGCTGCGGCAGCAATACCAGCTCCACCAGCACCAACTACAACAACATCATAAGACTCTTCTATAGGAGCCTGTGCCGCATGCTTTACAGTGTTCTTTTTGAAGTCATCAATGCTAGAAACACCTGCTTTTTTTGCTGCATCATTCAAAGCATTTTTTACTGCAAGAGATGTAAATGTAGCACCAGATACTACATCAACACCAGAACCGTTTGCATCAATAGCATCCTTGAACATGATTGGATAAACAGGGTCACCAACATGAGGAGTTTCTTTTGATGATGAAACCTTAATGTCTGTAATGTTGCTATCGCTGAACGTAACGTCAAGAACAAGAGCACCGTTCATGCCCTGTGCTGAACCGGAATATGTTCCTGCCTTGTATTTAAGTTTTGCATTCTTGCGTGCAGATGCAGAACCGATTGTATCTGTTGCGCCAGCACTGGCAAGAGCGGCCTTTGTAGCCTTAATGATTGCATCAGATGTAATCGTTGCACCCGAAATCGCATCAACATTAGTTGATTGAGCTTTTACTATAGCAGCAGGAATATCTTTTATAGCTGCATCGGAAATGCCAGGCGTTTCCTCATGCTTTGTAACTGAAACAGACGTAATCTTAGAACTGCTCAACTTTACAGTAACTTCAACGTCTCCATTACGACCTTCTGCTGTTCCTGTATAAGTTCCGGCCTTATATTTTCCAGAACCACCGCAAGATGACAGAAAGGCAGCTGCAACTACGGCTAAAACTGCCGATTTTGCAAGCTTAGATCTTACATTTGTCCTTTTCATGGATCCTCCTGATAAAACTGAGAATATTATACACTAAAAAAATCTTTATGCAAATTGTTATGTAACTAATATAACTGCATAGCTTTTAAGTTATATATAGGTTATACTATAGAAACATTCGAAAGTTTTTGCTTTCAAAGGAGTTTTTATGAAGAAAATTTTCAAAACGCTGACTATAATTGCATTTCTTGCACAAACCTTAATTTTTGCCACTTATGCACAAAAAGCAGCTACTGCACAGGATGTTACAGGAACATGGGCAGGAACAGACAAAGGCCGTTCATTTACAATAGTTTTGAACGAAGACAGGAGCGTAGGCGGCTCCTTTTATAAAAATTTCACAGACAGCGGAATAACACTAAAATGGACTGCCACAGAAGAAAAGCTTGATAAAAAATATGCAGATGCAACAGGATTGACATCTGCAACAGTAGTAACAATAAAGATAATCGATTCCAGAATCGCCGGCGGTGAAGGATTATTGATGTACGCAGTTACGCCAGAAAACGGAAAGTTCATAATGCTGCCTTATGGGGCTAAAATCAACAACGAATCTGTTATCGGTGAAAACAAAACAGAAATCTACGCTGCCAAAATGACTAAAAAGAAATAAGGCATCTTGAAAACCTCAGCCATCCCATAAAAGGGATGGCATAAGCAATATATGCAACATAATTGGTAAAATTCACAGTCTTCCATTCTTTTTACAGGTATACCATGGAATGTTCAGGCAACCTTCATGCATGGAAAGTTTTAGGGAATCACCTTTCTTTACTTTATTATAAAGGACTCTTCCAACCTTTATTTTTTCAGGAACATAACAAGAATCATCATCAGATTCATAAGCTGTAATATAAAGATAATAGCTTTTGCTTCGTCCACCGGTAGAATAAAATCCTGTAACACTAACCAAAGATTCTTTTGGCTCAGAAACATCAAACAGCCCGTTTACAACTTTGACTGAATTTACAGAATAAAGTAAGGCTAAAATAAACATGAACAGTCCTAACTGACTTGAAAGCATAGCCTTACCGAAAAATATAAATGCAATCAATATATATGCAACAGCGTATCCTGTACTCCACAACAAAAGCTGCGTCACATTTACAGTCATATATCTGTCTGCAATAATAAGCTGAAGAATAAAAATGGCCATCATCCCGAGTGATACATCAGGATAAAAACTATTCTTTTCTTTAATATATCTTATTTTCCCCTCCGATAAAAAGCACACAAACATCGACATAAGAGGATACAAAACAATTAGCATCACCAATACAGGGGGCGGATTCCTCCATGTAAAAACGACCACACCGCCAAAAATAAAAGGAAGAACATTAACAAGAACGGCAAGTTTATCGTAAGCATTCATCTCTGTCATGAAGTCACCTTATTTCAGCGGTGTAGCGGGCACGTTCACCGCCAATCAGTTTTGGACGTGTATAGGCTGCAGTAACGTAGGCATTACCGATATGGCTTTCTGACAGTCTGAACGGCACTGCTACCCTTTTCAGATGCATACCTATGAGCGTACTGCCAATATCTATGCCGGCATCCGCCTGAATACTTTCTACAACACATGGATTTTCAAAGCAGTAATAGGCAGCCGTAGCAAACGATCCGCCACCTTTAAGCCACGGCACAACCAAAACCTGCTCATATCCATATTTTTCAGCACATTCCACAGGGACAACCAGAGCCCTGTTCAAATGCTCACAGCACTGAGCCGCAAGAAAAATGCCATGCTCACTACAAACCTTCCATGCACCGCTAAAAACAGCCTTGCCAATATCAGCATTAGAAGCATGCCCAATTAAACCGCCTCCAATCTCGCTTGAAGAACAGCCCATTACAAGAATGCCACCTTTCCTTACGGGATGAGCCTGCAAAAGTTCTTCTACAGCTTTAATTACCTGATTCTCGATTTTCTCTATTTCCATGATATTCCTCTTTTTTTACAGCCGTACTAAGTCTTTTGAGAATTTTGCCGTTTTTGTCATATACATAATCATATAAATTTACAAATTCTGTACCGTCACACTCATAATAAATCATGTCATTATGTTCGTTATATTCGTACCAGCATTCTTCCTGCTTCTGAGTTTTTCCTGTATCGGGATTAATGAAATTAGTCACAGAATGGATTTTATTACCGTTTTCATCATAGTCATATAAATATTCATAACCAGACAGCCACCGCTGATACACAAAATTACCTTTAGCATCGTACTGATTCCAATACTGCCTTCCGTCAGCATACCACACATGAAGAGGATTGCCATTTTCATATTCCACCCAGTATTCAGTCTTTACTACGCCATCTTCTGTACTGCGAAAATGGATGAGGTTTTCATCGTCATCATATTCCCTAAGGGTTTCATAATTTTCAGTGGTCTTGTATATTTCAGAATTTCCTTCATACGAAGTCCAAGCTTCAAAATCTGCAGAAGTCTTATAATGAATTTCTTTACCGTCAGAGTTGTATTCTTTTTTACATTCCCAACCGTCAGAATCCCACTCACGAACAAGAAGGCCTGTCGTTTCGTCATATTCAAACCATTCTTCATAGTCTTCTTTTTTGTATTTCTCATAAATCTTTCTGTTTTGATCGTCATACTTATACTCATATTCATCATAATCAAAATCTGTGTAATAGATGAGGTTTCCATTTTTATCATACTTGTTCAGTTCATCCACAATCCAACACTGCAGGCGAAGCTGTCCGGGAACTTTTTTGAACACGAGTTTCTTAAAAGTACCGTTAAAAAGGAAAAAAGCACAGGTAGCGGCAAAAATGACGGCATAAAAAATGTAGGTAATAACAATTGTCCTTTTTGCTGTTTTTGTAGCTTCACTCCTTAAAATTACAGAAGCTCTTATTACTAAGTAAATAAGGTACATAACAAAGCTTACAATAAGAGTAGGTCTGAAAAAGAAAAATCCAGCTAAAGACAAAACAACACCTATCACATAAAAAGTACTCCAAAAAAACTTGTGAGGAGTAATGGAAGAAATCTTTATGTCAGGTCTTGCATTCTGAAGTTTTTCCTTTATCTCATCAAAACCTGTAAGATACGAAGAAACTGTAAAACCTTTCCATTTTTTGCCAGAAACCCTAAGACGATTTTTATCTATAAAATTCGGAAATTTTAAGATAGCTGAAATTTCACTCAAAGGAATTTTTACTGAAACTTTTTTAGAAGGAAGACGATACTCTATAAACTCATCAGTCAGTTCAACTTCTGCAGCATCATAATATCGGACAAGCATTCTATACGACAGCCCGAATATAATGAGAAAAAAGACGGCAAAAATTTCATACACATGCAAAAGTTCTGGAGCTTCACCAACACCAAGAAGATTAAAGATAAAAACATTAAAACCGGCTAAAGATGCCATAAATCCCACAAAAAACAGCACATAATACAAAATAAGTCTTTTGCAATATTTTTCTTTTAACTGCGGATCATATTTATAAATCATACTTTCTCCAAATAAAAAAAGGTCAGTAAGAATTCAAAATTCTTACTGACCAAGTATATCTAATTGTTCTGTCTATGGCTAGTTATTGGCAACAACAAAAGTTTTTGCATTACCTTCAAACGGTCCTGCCTTTGGTGTAACTTCACGGTGATTACCAAAGTAGTCACTGTCAAACACTATTGGGCTTCCGTCTGGGTTTTCAAATTTCTGCTCGCTTTCAAATGCCATTCCAAGCATTTCTGTAGAAATCATGCGGCAATCAAGGTCCTTAAGCAGAGTGGACAAATTTGTCTTGAGGGAATAAGTACCATCCTTTTCAACAAGCTTAATTGTAGCAGGAGCATCGATTATGACGGCATCTTTTTCTTTTGACATAGGAACCGCACCGTTAAAGTATACATTACCACCAGCCCATACAGGCAAAGGATTGTAATAGCGATCGGTTGGCTCAGACCCCATGCCGCAATATCCTTCAAACTGCTTTTCCCATTCTGCATAAGAAGGATATTCTTCATAAGGCATAGTTCCGCAAGTAAGGTTTGCATCAGTCCATTCGTTATCTTTCATAAGCTCATGAATTTCTTCCAAGCCAGCTCTTTTTTCCTGCTGAACAAAAATGTTGTTGTAAAAACGCATGTCTCCGTGAAGGATTGTCATGAAGCCTGCAAGCTCCGTTCTGTGAGGTAAGTGATAAGGCGTATAGCGGGGAGACTTCTTTGTAAGTGAACCATTAAACACTCCACGTCCTACGGCTGTAAACGAGCCTGCAATCAAGTTATGCACAAGAGCCACCCCCTGAGTTGCAAGCTTTAGTGCATGGTCAGACAAAAGAATATTATTATCAACCAACGTAGGTCCGTGAGACACTTCAATAAAGATGTCTTCGCCAAGAGCATCCATGTTCTTTGTGTTTGCATTTGCCTCAAATGGAAGGCAATTATCATGGAAAAGGTTCTGGGTTACGCGCGTTCCCTGTGCCTGCCAGTCAAGCCAGAGTCCACGAGTACAGTTGTGAATATGATTTCTGCGGATAACTACATCAATGGCAGCGTGCATCTTTATTCCACCAATTTCTGCACCAGCAAGATTCTGCTTATTATTTATGTGATGGATGTGATTGTCTTCGATGATTGAGAAAACGCCTCCCAAGTGACCTACAATGCCAGTCTGTCCGCAATCGTGAATGTCGCAGCGGCGGATTATGTGAGAGCCAATTCTTTCTTTTGTCCAGCCTTCATTCAATGCCTGACAGATGTTGTCGCGCTCTGTCTGTGTGCCGTCCTTAAACTTCCATTTAGACCATTTATTGTCGTTGTTTGGCTGAAGATATTTTCCAAGCGAGATTCCGCAGCATTTCGAATCGCTTACTTCGCAGTCTTCAATAATCCAGCCTTTTGACCAGTGAGGTCCTATCATGCCTTCCTGATATGCTGTAGGAGGTGCCCACTGAGTAGCAGCCTGTCTTACAACAAAGCCTGTCAATGTAATATATCCGACACCTTCCTTTGACGGGTAAAAACAATTTTCCCTTACAGTAATTTCTACTGTCTCTTTGTTCGGGTTCTTACCCTGAAAGTTTGCATAGATAATGGTTTCATCTTTTTCCTTATCCTGTTCTGTATACCAAGTGTAAACACTGAAATCAGGATCCCAGGATTTTTCATATACTACAGGGTTTTCAACACCGTCTAAAGATGTAACTTCATACATTGATTTTCCATTAAGAAAAACATCTCCTGTGTGTGCCATGTATGATGGTATGAACCAGTCGCCACTTACAAGTGTGGTGTATGGATTGTAACTTCCAAACAAACCGTTAGGAATGCGAGCTACCCAAACCTTGCCGTCATGTTTTGTCCAGTTGCTTACAAGTTCACTTCCGCAAATTACAGCCTGCTTCATTTTTGTAGAACGGTATGTAATTCTTGCATCTTCCGTACCTGCATTAGCAGGGTCAACATACTCCCTATAAACTCCAGGTTCTACGAGAACCTCATCTCCACTCTTTGCAATTTTGGCAGCTTCCGAAATTCTTTTAAATGGATAATCTTTTGTTCCATTTCCACTTTTTTTTACTTTTGCATCAACATAAATCTGCATTTTTATTACCTCCTGTCTATCTTCTTAACCAGCAATAACCTTTTACATCCGAATTATTATCTGCTGGAGAAATCTTTACTTTATATCCAGATGCAACTTCATTAGAAAGTGTAATTCTAAACTTGTTTCTGTCAGAAGTGCTGTCTGCGCTGAATTCCTGCACCCACACGCGAACCTCTGAAGAATCGTACAATTCAACTTTCAGACGGGCATCTCTTGGCATGAACTCAAATTTTACAAGGATTTTCTTATAGTTGCCATTTTCAAATTCGGCAGATTCTATGTTTGGATTGTCAAACATTATGTCGGCAGCATCCTTACATGAATTCAATGTGAACATTCCTAAACACAAGAAATATATAAATAAAAGAAAAAAACGTCGTCTCATAATACATGATAGTAACATGTTTCACATAAAGAGACAACAAAACAAAAAGGGGTATTGTCTGAAAGCCTGCAAAACCGCATAAAATCAGACAATACCCCAAAACATGAGTTACTTTAACTTAAGACTCAAACTGATCTATCTGATGTCCTATTTCTCCAATAGACTGCTCTACAATTGCAGAGATTTTTGAAAGTGCCGCTCCTGTAGCATTAATTTTTTCAGCACTGGAAGTCATTTCATTCATGCCGTTCCGCATGGAAACAGACTCTTCCTGCAAAGAAGAAACTTCCTTCATGATGTTGCGGCTTTCTGACGTCATCTTCTGAGAAGCCTGCTGAACTTGCCCCGTACTGTCATTCATGCCACGCAAAGCCTCGGTAATCTGAACAGAACCAGTCTGCTGCTCAGACATCGCAGCCTTTATCTGCTCTACAAGCATTCCGATCTCTTTTATTTCTGCAGCAAGGAAATCGTATCCCTGAACACCGCGCTGAGTAGCTTCTATGACAGTACTAATAGTAGCCTGAATGCGGCTCAACTGTTCTCCAATAGTCTTTGACTGTGAAGTAGAAGTTTCAGAAAGCTTTCGGATTTCATCTGCAACAACAGCAAAGCCCTTTCCTGCTTCACCTGCATGAGCAGCTTCGATTGCAGCATTCATGGCAAGGAGGTTCGTCTGACTTGCAATATTTTCAATAACGGTATTTGCCTCACTCAAAAGATTTGACTGGGTTTCAATCTCACCAATTTTTAGCTGAAGCTCATTTTGAGTCTGAGCACCGTTTTCAGCATCCTTTGAAAGAGTAGAAAAGGACTGAGCCATTTTATCAACAGAATGATTTACCTCATTTATGTTTGCAATCATCTGCTCAACGGCTCCAGAAGCTCCATGCACAGACTGAGCCTGAGAATCAACAAGACTTTCAAGGGAACGGATATTATCAAGAACAGAATTAACGCTTCTGGAAGTCTGATCCACACCATCATTCTGCTTGTTAAGGTTTACTGCCATTCCGTCAATGCTTGAAAGCACCTGCTTAATTGCGTTCTGAGTATCAACGGTACCATTTTTAAGAGACTCTCCTACTTGTGTCAGAGATACACGGGAACGCTTAAGGCTTTCTACAATGCCCTTGAGTCTTTCAGAGAAGGTATTGAATCCGTTAGCAAGCATGGAAGCTTCTTTTGTAAAGAAATCAGGATACGTCTTGGAATAGTCTCCCCTGGCAATTGCATCACAACCGTCTGCAATAATCATAAAGCATTTTGAGACTCTTGTAGAAAGAGTCACATCTATAAAGACCATTATCAAGATGATGAACATCAATCCTGCAAATACATAGACAATAAGACTCATGTATGCCGAAGAAAAGTCTGAAACAGGTCCTTCGGCAACAATAAACCAGTCTGTTCCAGTTACAGGATGAATGCCATAAAAAGATTTGCCTTCTACAAAGGCTTTTGCAGAACCGTCTAGATACGAACTCTTTGAATAAGAAGTAAAGGATGCATCATCAAAATAATTCTTTTCCATAATTGCAGAAGAATTTTCATTTGTAAGGTACAAACCGTCTTGTGTAATTATGTTTATTTGGCTGTTTTCAGAAAGATGGATATTGCGGACTGCATCAGAAAGAGAATCAAGAACAATATCAAAGGCTGAAACTCCAATAAGTTTTCCATCAGTATCAAGTACTCTGTAACTTATGGTTACAATGATTTTACCAGTATTAACATCTAGGAAAGGTTCTGTATAGCATATTTTGTTGCGGTTATTGACAGCATTCTTGTGCCAGAGCCTTGACTGCATGTCAAAATCAGAAGAAGCCTCCCAACCAGAGTGAGAAATAAGAGTACCTCCATCCCAAATCTGCTCAGCGGTTGCATAATACAAGAGTGTATCGGAAGGCAAATCCTTTCCCACATTCTGTATTACAGATTTTATCTGGGCACGGTTTTCAAGCATCGGAATGACAGAAGACAGGTTTTCAACAATTCCATTATATCTGTCCAAAACATCAGAAATCTTTCCATCAAGAGTTTCCATAGTCTGGTTAACAGAATTTACAGTTGACTTTTTTATGATTTGATTCATTACGAGCATATAAGAAATGCTCAAAAACAGAGTGACTATCAGCATTGAGCCGACGGTTCCAATTAAAAGCTCCCTTCTAAGCGACATGTGAGCCTTGTTTTTCACTATTAGCCTCCAGTAAGAATGGTCAATTTTTGCGGCCAAAAGCTGCAAGATGGAACTATTTTAAAATAAGCGTAATTGAAGTGTAATTTCTTAATTATAACATAAAAATAAATTTATGCAAGGAAAATAAAAACTATTGATTTTCTCCAGTAAGTTGATTAGTATTAAACTTACTGGAGGAAATATCAGTGTTAAAAGTTTCTTTTCAGCTAATTCAAGAATTACAAGTTGAATACAAAGCTCCTAAAAATAAGCTTTTATCATTGGAAAAGGAAGGAAAACTTTTCAAAGTGGTAAAGGGGCTTTATGAAACAGATAGAGACACATCTCCTTTTCTTCTATCTTCTGCAATCTATGGTCCATCATATATTTCATTCGAGACGGCACTATCCTACTGGAGTTTAATTCCAGAAAAAGTTGTAACGGTTATGTCTGCTACATTTGGAAAGAATAAGACAAAAACTTTTAATACAAGTTTTGGATTATTTTTATATAGAGATGTCCCAAAGACAGCATATCCTTACGAAGTTTATATTATGCCTGATGGCAACAGGAACTTTTTAATTGCAGGAAAAGAAAAATGCTTGTGTGACACACTTTACAGAGAAAAGCCTCTAGCATCAGAAAAACAGCTCTGCAAATATATGTTCGATAATCTCAGGATAGAGGAAGATGACTTTTATTCTCTAAATTCTACAATTCTATTAGAGTTAGCGGGCTTATATAAATCAACAAATTTAAAACTATTACAAACTTTAATACAAAAGCATACAAAAGATATGGAGAACAAAGCATGACAACAGCAGTACAACAGATGATTGAAAAATATAAATGTAAAAATACAATAGAATACAAAAATGCATTAAAAGAAGTAATACAAGAAGTTGCACTGTGCGGTCTTTCCAGAGGGGGATTTTTTAAGAAAGCAGCTTTTTATGGTGGCACCGCTCTTAGAATTTTTTATGGGCTGGATCGCTTTTCCGAGGATATGGATTTTTCACTTCTTTTAAAAGATGAAAGTTTTCAGATTGATATTTATTTCTCTTATCTGCGCGAGGAACTTTTGGCAAATGGTTTTGAGCTTACAGTCGAGCGAAAAGAAAAATCAAAGGAAACTAACATTCAGTCAGCTTTTATAAAGGGCGGAACTTTAACACACCTTTTAAGAATAATACCGACAGATGAAAGAATTCTTGGTGTATCAAGTTCTGATCTTATAAAAATTAAATTTGAAATTGATACAGATCCTCCACCTGGAGCTACATACGAAACAAAATATGCACTGCTACCAAGTCCTTATGCCGTACAGATGTATAATGAAAGTTCACTTTTTGCAGGAAAAATTCATGCAGTTCTTTGTCGTTCTTGGAAAAACAGAGTAAAAGGAAGAGACTTTTATGATTATCTTTGGTATCTTTCACGTGGATCAAAAGTAAATCTTTTTCACTTAAAAAATCGCCTTGCGCAAACCGGAAAATGGCAGAGTGAAGATGAGTTGACAATGCAAAAATTAAAACAGCTTCTTTATGAGCGGTTTGAAAGTGTAGACTTTGAAAGTGCGAAACAGGATGTCATACCTTTTATAGCAAACAGTTCTAAACTTACACTTTGGGGAAAAGATTTTTTCCATTCAGTGACAGACTCACAATTAAAATGATAAAACATTGAACATACTAAAAAAATTGTCGCACCAACTTAAGATTTTGAATACATCTCTATTATTGAATCAATCTGATTTGTAAATTTCTGTTTTAGGTCAACTGCGACCTGAACTATTTCTGCAGCAGTCTTATTTTCTTCTTTTCCATAAACAATGCTTGAAGAGCTATCTGGAAATTCTAAAAAAAGTTGATATGGAAGAAGATCTAAAGTATCAACAATTTTTTGCATGACCTCTAATGATGGAAAATTCTTTCCATTTTCTATGGCATTCAGATAATTTGGACTCAAATTTATTTTTTCAGAAAATGAAAGTTGAGAAAATCCTGCTTTTGTACGGTAATACCTTAGATTCTGAATAAAAAGTTTCTGAATGTGAGTCATATTCGTATTATGACAAACTGTTGTAATTTCTTATTCACTGTATCACAGTTAAAACAACTGTAATACAGTTGATTTAAATCAAAAGATTATATAAAATCAATGCAATTCAATTGTTTTTACAGGTATCACTATGTTTTTTCTGTATATAGACCCTGGAACGGGCAGTATGCTTTTTTCAATCTTAATAGGAGTTGTAAGTACCATTGTTTTTTTCGGGCAAAAGCTTATATTGCGTCTTAAATTTGCAATTTCGGGTGGGCATGCTGCAAAAATATCTGATACAAAAATTCCGTATGTCATTTTCAGTGACCACAAACGCTATTGGAATGTATTCAAACCGATTTGCGATGAATTTGAAAATCGCAAGGTTGATTTGGTTTACTGGACAGCCTCACATGATGATCCTGCATTACAGGAAAAATACGAGCATGTAAAGTGTGAGTTTATAGGCGAAGGAAACAAAGCTTTCGCAAAACTGAATATGATGAATGCCGGAATTGTACTTTCAACAACACCTGGACTGGATGTGTATCAATGGAAGAGAAGTAAAAATGTAGAGTGGTATGTACATATAGTTCACATGATCAATGACATAACCACTTACAAAATGTTTGGTCTTGATTTTTATGATGCAATATTATGCTCTGGTGAATATCAAGCAAATCAAATTCGTAAAATCGAAGAATTACGAAATTTGTCAAAAAAAGAAGTTTCTATTGTCGGCTGTACCTACATGGATTCATTACAGGATAAACTTGAAAATTTCAACAGCAGAAAATCTGTACAAAATGCAAAAACAATACTTTTAGCACCATCTTGGGGAGCGAGTGGAATTCTTTCTAAGTATGGTAAAAAAATTATAAAGTGTCTTATTGATACAGGCTATAACATTATCATACGTCCACATCCACAGTCTTTTACAGCAGAAAAAGAACTTATGGAGGAATTACAAAATATCTATCCAGAGAATGAAAATTTAAAATGGAATAAAGACGATGATAATTTTCAAATCCTTAATACAGCAGACTTAATTATCACAGATTTTTCAGGAATCATATTTGATTATGCATTTGTTTTTGGAAAACCTGTTATATATGCAGATACAAAATTTAATCCTGCCCCCTATGATGCAGCATGGATAAAAGAACCTTTATGGACATTCAGCATTCTTCCAGAAATTGGAATACCGCTTGAAGAAAAACAGTTTTCAGACATGAAAAATATTATTGCCAAAGCTTTAACAGATAAATCTTTGGCAGAAAGAGTCAAGGAAATAAAAAAATCAAGTTGGATGCATTGCGGTGAAAGTGCAAAACTTACAGCAGATTATTTAATTGAAAAAAGAAGAGTCTTGCAGAATAAAAAATGAACTTATTGAGGGATACATTGAAGGAGATATATTTCTATGTCAGCAATTTTATACAACATAATCATTTCACCAATAGAACTTGTAGTTGAAATTGTTTTTGAGGCTATGTTCCGTATACTTGGTCAGCATGAAACAAACCAAGGCCTTGCCGTAATAGGTGTTAGCATAGCAATAAGCCTACTGACACTTCCATTATATCGACGTGCAGACGCAGTACAGCAGAAAGAACGGGACCTGCAGAAAAAACTTTCACACTGGACAGCCCTCATAAAAAAAACATTTAAAGGTGATGAAAGGTTCATGATGTTGCAGACCTACTGGCGAGAAAATGGTTATTCACCCCTTCAGGCATTGAACGGTTCCATTTCGCTTTTACTTGAAATTCCTTTTTTTATTGCAGCATATCATTTTCTCTCACATCTAGAAGTTTTAAAAGGTGCATCATTTGGATTTATAAAAGATTTAGGAACACCAGATGAACTTGTCCATATAGGCTCATACTCTCTGAATATATTGCCAGTATTAATGACTATTATAAATTGTATTTCCTCTGCTGTTTATCTGAAAGGATTCCCATTGAAATCTAAAATTCAAACCTACGGCATGTCTTTGATTTTTCTAATATTACTGTATAATTCGCCTTCTGGTTTAGTTGTGTATTGGACATGCAACAACATTTTTTCTCTTTTGAAAAATATCTTTTATAAACTGAGAAATCCTCATAAGGTTGCAGCCATACTTTGTGCAGTTCTAGGCTCTTTGCTGTTTACAAGCGTTATTATGAGCGGAATCCTTAATTCTCGTAAAAAACTGGTTGTAATGGTTTTATTTGAAATTACAATGCTTATTCCTTTGATTATATATTATATGAAAAATCAAAAAGGTATCATTTTTCCTATAGTAAAAATGCAAAATAATTCTTCAAAGATTTTGTTTTTGCTGGAAGGAATGTTCCTTACCATACTTACAGGAATATTAATTCCATCTGCTGTAATAGCAAGTTCTCCCGCAGAATTCGTTGACTTGCAGAATTATAAAAATCCGCTTTTATATCTGATTAATTCAACATGTTATGCGGCAGGTTTCTTCATTTTATGGGCAGGAATAATAAGACACATGATTCCAAAAAACAGACGTTCCGTATTAGATATGACACTGTGGATTGCTTCTAGTGTATTTCTTATGAACTATATGTGTTTCGGAAAGAATTTGGGAGTTCTGTCGCAATATTTTATTTATGAAAAAGAGCTTGCATTTTCAAATTCTGCAAAACTCATAAATCTTGCCGTTGTTGCTGGATTATCTGTAATTATGATTTTTATCTTTAAATTTAAGAAAATCGTATCAATGGCTTGCTTTGTTCTTTTTATATGTGCAGGGATTCTTTCTTTATCTCATGTTTTTAAGGCTCAGAGACTTTTAAATGATATGGATTACATAAAAGACTTACAAAACAAATCTTTTGAAAAGCCTTTATTTACGTTTAGCAAAAAAGGAAAAAATGTATTAGTGATTATGCTTGATCGTGCAATTAACGGGTATATTCCTTATATTTTTGAAGAAAAACCAGAGCTAAAAAAACAGTTTGCAGGATTTACATATTATCCCAACACTCTTTCTTATGGATGTCATACTAATACAGGAAGTCCTGCTCTCTTCGGTGGCTATGAGTATACTGTGACAGAAATAAACAAACGAGACAAAGAACTTCTTGTTGATAAACATAATGAAGCCCTCAAACTGATGCCTTTAATTTTCAGCAACAATAATTATGATGTTACAATATGTGATCCGCCTTATGCTGGATATAAATGGATACCTGATATTTCTATATTTGATGATATTCCTAATGTTCATGCTCATCGCTTGAATGGAATTTTGCGGAATGATTCTTTATTGTATTTTGATGAATCAAGAGAAGTGGTTTATAGAAGAAATTTTTTTGTCTATAGTATTTTTAAAGTTTTACCATTGCTAGTTTCAGAAACGCTCTATGATGATGGGGAATATTTCTTGTCTTTGAGAAGAATATATCCTGAAAGATTTATTAAGGCATACTCTGTTATTACTTTATTGAAAAAAGTTACTGCAGTAAATGAAGATTTTGGGAATTATTTTATTTCTATTTCTAATGAAGCTGCTCATGAGCCTGTATTTTTACAATTACCTGATTATATTCTTGCTGAAAAAATAGATAATTCAAATTTCAAAACCGCAGCTGATGGGCATATAGAAATGGATAGAGAAGATATTCAAGCCCAATCTTATCATGTAAATGTCGCATCATTAATGGCTTTGGGAAAATGGTTTGACTTTATGCGTGAAAATGGAGTGTATGATAATACCCGCATAATTCTTGTTGCAGATCATGGATATATGCTTGGGCAATTTGACTATATGTTAATGAAAAATCCACTTATTGATGTTGAGGCTTATAATCCTCTATTGATGGTAAAAGATTTTGGAACTACAGAATTTTCTGTTTCTAACGAATTTATGACAAATGCAGATGTGCCAACACTTGCCGTTAAAGATATAATAGAAAATCCGATAAATCCTTTTACAGGCAAACTTATAAGTAATGACGAAAAGAGTCTCCATCCGCAAATTATAACTTCATCACATCATTTTGATGTGGTTAAAAATAACGGAACAACCTTCGACACAAGCGATGGTCATTGGTTTTCCGTTCATGATGATATTTTTAAGGAAGAAAATTGGAAGCAATTGGATTAAATGCAAACTCCATTGTTCAGTACGAAACAAAAAAAGACTTCCATTCTATGTTTTTTAGGCACAGAATGAAAGTCTTTTATATTTTAATCAAATAAATTTTATCTTGTCAAAAGGTCGTTGACAGCTTTTACAAAGTCTGTAGGATCTTTTATCTCAGCACCGCTTACAAGCAATGCCTGATCAAGAAGAACCTCACTAACCTGCTTTACAAAATCGTCAGTAACAGGGCCTTCAAGCTTCTTTACAAGAGCATGATCACCGTTGATTTCAAGGATTGGCTTTACAAGATTTCCGTTGCCCTGTCCCATTGCCCTCATCATGCGCTCCATCTGAATAGAAGGATCGTTTTCATCAATGACAATGCAGCATGGGCTGTCAGAAAGGCGTTTACTCAAAACAACATCCTTAACACGATCACCCAAAGCCTTCTTTATCTTTTCCTGAACAGGCTTAAATGCTTCTTCCTTCTTTTTTGCTTCATCCTTGTCTACGCCAAGTTCTTCATCGCTTCCGGCACGGTTGATTGCCTTAATCTCAAAGTCCTTGTACTTGCCGTAACCAGGAATAACAATGTCATCAATGTCATCTGGCATGATAAGAACTTCAAAGTTCTTCTTTTTATAAGCCTCAAGCAAAGGCGACTCACGCAAGTTCTTTTCGTCAGAACCTGTAATATAGTAGATTGCCTTCTGTCCGCTCTGCATTCTCTGAACATAGTCCGCAAAACTTGTCCAGTTGTCGTCACCAGTACCGCTTGCATCAGTACTCTTAAAGCGTACGATTTCTGCAATTTCGTCACGATTTGCATAGTCAGAATACAGACCTTCCTTCATAGGACGATTGTAGGACTTTACGAACTTATTCCACTTTTCAATCAGAGCCTTTTCATCATCAGTCGGCTTTTCGCTCTTGCGAGCCTTATCAGCATCCTGACCGATTTTCTTAAACTCAGAAAGCAACTTCTTTACAGACTGAGTTTTAATTGTATCGAGAATGCGGTTCTGCTGAAGGATTTCACGGCTCACGTTAAGAGGCAAATCTTCAGAATCTATTACACCGCGCACAAAACGCAGGTAAGAAGGAAGAAGTTCCCTGTCATCATCAGTAATAAAGACTCTCTTTACATACAGTTTTACGCCACTCTTGTAGTCTGCATTGTACATGTCAAAAGGAGCAACCTGTGGAACATAGAACAAAGTTGTATATTCAATAGTGCCTTCTGCATGAGTGTGAAGATGAATAAGAGGATCAGTTCCATCATGTGAGAAGGTCTTGTAGAACTCATTGTAATCTTCTTTCTTCAACTCGCTCTTGCTCTTACGCCACAAAGCACTTGCACTGTTAATCTGCTCAGTCTTGTTCTCAGAACCGTCAGCCTTACCTTCCTTGTCATACTTTGTCTGTGTGTAATGCAGATAAATAGGGAATGCAATGTGATTAGAATATTTCTTGATAAGGTCATCAATCTTCCAGCGGCTTGCATAATCCTTGCTGTCGTCATTCAAATGGATTTCAATTGCAGAGCCAGTCTTATCTGCCTTGTCAAAGGCATATTGTGTGTAAGCAGCCTTGCTTGAATCAAGTTCTTCTATTTCATAAGAGTTTGTACCGTCAGAAGTCCAGTGCCAAACCTTTCCGTCACCGCCAGCCTTTCGTGTGTAAACGTCAATTCTAGAAGCAGCCATAAATGCACTGTAAAATCCAACACCGAACTGGCCGATTAAATCTGAATTATTTGAACCGCTCTGAGAAAGTTTTTCAATAAAAGCCTTTGTACCAGAACGTGCAATTGTACCCAAGTTGTCGGTAAGATCCTTTTCATCCATACCGATACCGTTATCCTGAACAGTCAGGACATTTTTAGAATCATCAAAAGTAATGTCAATACGAGGGTCAAAAACGATATTCTTGTAGGCATCTTCTGATACGGTAAGATACTTCAGCTTGTCCAAAGCATCTGAAGCATTTGAGACAATTTCACGAAGAAAAATGTCTTTGTTTGAATACATTGAATGGATAATCAGCTTAAGAAGCTGGTTTACTTCTGTCTGAAATTGATATGTTGCCATAATTGCAAAAAGCTCCTCTTATTTTTCATAATAGCTACCCGTAATATAATGAATTTATCAATATATGGCAAATTTTTTTATAGTTTCGGAACTAATAGCTATAAGTCCGATAAGAGGCAGAATGACTGGATTCATTCACAGTCATGACGGCAAATTTTCCGTTTGAAAGATATGCAGGAACTACATATTCTGTAAAAGTGCCAAAATTAGTACTGTGCTCTGCATGCATGTGCCCTGAAAGATAGGCAATTGCCTTACATTTTTTAAGAATCGTAAGAAGCTGGTCTGCTTCCAGAGTATTTTGCAGCGAATAGTAGCTTGCAAAAAAATCGCTTGTTCCATAGGCAGGATAGTGATTGCATATAATCTTGTAGTTGGGATCAGATGCCATTGCTGACTTAAACATGTTAAACTGCTGTTTTCCCAAAGAACCGGAACCGCTGTCAAGAAAATAATAGCTTATATTATTTATTACGAAACGATAAAAGTCTACATTCGGATACACCAAATCTTCATAATGATCCCAGCCGCTATTATACAAGTCATGATTACCAATTACACTGTATACCTTGCCACCGGTAATGCCTTCGATTCTGGAAACAAAATTATTATAGCTTACAAATTCACTGCGCTCTCCATGGTCGGCAATGTCTCCAAGGCAAACAGCAAATGACGGTGCCGGGCTTATGCTTCCATCTGCAATCTTTGCCTGCAAAACAGAAAAAAAATCATCATCATGACGAGTCTTAAAGTTTCCGAAATGTACATCCGTAACAATCAGAAATGAATATGTTGAGCCAGAAACAGCACTTGCAGAAATATCTGTCAGAGTACACAGGCGCTCTTCAACAGAAGGACCATGATCCAAAACCTCATGAAAACCATAGCTACAAGAAAGACAGCTTATTGAAAAACAAACAATAAACAGCAATAAAAACCTTTTAAAAATCATAAATGCAATCCCATTATAAGGCGCAGCTCAGTATCATCATACCGTGCAGAAACCGTAAAAAAATCTATATATCTGGATGTTGTCTCAAATGTCAAGTCAAGCCTCTTGCCAAGACTCTTGGTAATTCCAAACGAAAAAGAAGGTGCGCAGAATACCATATACCTGAACATCTCATAGGAACTAATGCGGGTATATAACGTTATGCTATATGGAAGAAAAAAATCTGTTTCAATGGAAAAATCAACACTGTTGTTCTTAATGTAGCCCACATAGTCAGATACAGCAAATATTCTTCGGGCTTTATAAAAATATCCGGCATTCATCTTGAATCCCAACCAATAAGTCGGACGAACTTCATAATGCAAATTAAACAGAAGGTCGTGGCACAGGCTTACATCATCAAAATAATTAAAATGATAGACCATTCCTGCTCCCAGACGCATTTTTCGCAGTCGCAAAGGCCAAAAAACACCGCCTGTAGTAGCATGAAATATTTCACCGGACATCTGAACGCCCGTATACAGCTGAAAATACTTTGTATCAATCTGTGCATAAGGCTGAGCCATAAACGTATACGGTTCAAAACCTGAACCAGAATTTATTCCTGCCGAAATATTAAACGTAACGTCCGTATTATCATAATTATAATAATCAGACTTCTTCCGAGAATCAGAAGCAGTCCATGCAGAAGAAATTCCTAATAAAACGAGAAGTAATAATGGGAAAACTTTTTTTTTCATGACAAAATCTTATCCATGATAAAAGATTTGATTTTTCTGGTAATGCATTGTATACTTAATATAAGAACGGCAGTTTGCCAGAATTTCTTAAATCTTAATCAATTACAGGAGAAAATACAATATGACAAAATCAATTTCTGCACAGGGATTCACCTTGGAACGTGATCAGTCTGACCTGATTAACCAGAAATTAAAGCGCATTGATTATGCAGACAACTTAATCGTGGATCTTATAATGCACGTTAAGGAAGATAAAAAATATTATTTTGATACAACTGTAAACTTCCGCTGGGGTGCAAATGCCCATGTTACCAGCGATGACTTTGACTTTGCTGCAGCACTGAACAAGCTTATGGACGTGCTTGACCAGAAAGTAAAGAAGGAAAAGGACAAGATTCAGGAAAAGAAGTAAAACTTTTTTGCTATTGTTCTGAAATTCTATAAGCTGGAGCGATATTTTGCAACGGTTCTGCGGGCAATCGTAATGCCGCGTTCCTTCAGAATATCGCTTATTTTTTGGTCGCTTAACTTTTTCCCGTCACCTTTATGTTCTTCCATTATTTTTCCAATTTCCTGAAGGATTCTATCTTTGCTGACATCTTCTGAAACTGCATTTACAAAGAAATATTTTATGTCAAACAATCCCCATTCACACTCTATATACTTGCTGTTTGCCATTCTTGAAATTGTACTTTCATGAACGCCCATAATATTTGCAATGTCAACCTGCTTAAGGGGAATTAAATTTCCCGGACCTTTTTCAAAAAAGCCATGCTGACGTTTTACTATAAGGCAACATGCCCGCAAAACAGTATTCTGACGCATCTCTATGGAAGCAATAAAACTTTCGGCTCTCTTTATTCCATCTTGAATTACAGACTTATCTTTTTCTGACATGTTTTGAGAATTTCGTGTATAGGCTGGATTTATTTCCATGTCAAATGAAAAATCATTTGACAGGCTCACTTTCCAGCTTATATCGTTTACAGTAACAATGCCCTTATCAAAGTTTTCTTCAAGAGCTTCGCCCAACCGCACAACAGAAACATCACTCTGTATGTAATGAACATCCTGCGCACTGTAATTACGTGCTGGATAAGGATCAAGAGTACGTATAAAAGCAAGGGCTTCCGACACATCCTGTTCCGTTACGTTCATATCAATGAAAGGTTCTGCCACCTGCACACCGAACAAAACTTTGCGTTCCTTTTGATAGTCTTTTATTTTTTTAAGAATTTTATCTACCTGAGGGGGATTCAAAAAATCAAAATGCCCGTCAAGAATAAAACGGGCAGCAAAAGGGCAATCTTTTCTGACAGAAGCCTGAACGGCAAGGCTTTCTTCAATGTTTTTTACGCATGTGCCGACAGGTTCAAACCTTTGTATAAGCGTAAGGCATTTAAAAAGAACTTCTTCTGTCTGAGAAGAATCATTTTTATCAAGCAGACTTACTGGAGCAAGTATGTGACAGCCTTTTGAATCAAGATTTCCTATAAGCTTTTCACCAATAGCATACTCTGCATCAGACAGCCGCATCATGTTCAGCTGTTCTAAAAGGCAGTCCTGCAAAGACTGCCTTGTATCAGCTTTTGCTTCCAGTGCATTCTGATAGTTTTCGCTTGCCTGAAGGCCGGCAAGAGTTGCAGAACCAACCTTTACACTGGTTACACGCTCTTTTTTTCTTCCGGCATTCTTTACAATAAGTGCAGGATTCCTTTCAGCTTCTTCATAGACAGCATCCCTTAACTCATCAGTCCCCAAAGAAAGAATGGAAAGAGATTGAATTTGCTGCTGGCTCAGCACCTGAACCTGAGACTGCTGCTGTTTTTGCTGTAAATCAAAACCTGCCATCAGTTTACTATAGCACAAAAAACTTTTTACTGATACACTCTTTTTTATGAAAAATTTTGCAGAGTTTGGTATAAAAGTTCCAGAAATTCTATTACCTAAAAACAAGGATATGTCAGTCTGGAGCGTAATAGCCTGTGATCAGTATACGCAGGACATTTCATATTGGAAGAAAGCTGCAGATTGTGCAGGCAACAGTCCTTCAACCCTAAACCTTATACTTCCAGAAGTATATCTTGAAAGTCCTGACAGAACAGAACGCATTCAGAATATACGAAAGACAATGAAAAACTATCTTTCAGACGGCATTTTTGACGATGAAAAGGAAGAATTCATATACATAGAAAGGAAAACTGGTTACGGCAGAATACGCAAAGGACTCGTTGTAGCAGTAGATCTTGACTGCTACGAATGGAAGCCTATGTCAAAGGCGCTTATCCGGGCAACAGAAGCCACAATTGAAAGCCGTATTCCTCCTCGTAAGGAAATTCGAAAGAATGCATCCCTTGAAAGTCCTCACATAATGTTGCTTGTAAACGACCCTTCTCATTCCTTAGTAGAAAAGACTGGAGAACTTGTAAAGAATAATGAGCCAGTCTACGACAGCGACCTTATGCTTGATGCAGGACACATTACAGGCTGGACAGTCTCTTCGGAACAAGACATGGACTGTGTTCATTCTGCACTTGAAAACTTAAAAAAGGCAAACTCTGCACCAGACGGAACTTCTTTTCTTTTTGCAGTAGGAGACGGAAACCATTCCCTTGCAACAGCAAAAGCCGTTTGGGATGAATACAAGGCAGAAACAGGACTCTCAGATTCTCCTGTACGTTATGCACTTGTAGAAATTGTAAACATTTATGATGAGGGACTTACGTTTGAACCAATTCATCGAGTGCTATTCGGCATTGATGCAGACAAGCTCTCATCTTATGTACAGAACAAACTCGGTGGAACAATGTCATCATGTACATCGGCAGACGAACTTGAACGCAAAGTAAAAAACTCCTCAGCTTTTTTCGGATTCGTATCAAAAACAGAAGATGGCAAAGACAAATTCATACTACTTGAAACACCTGTAAAGGAACTTGCCGTAAGCAGGCTTCAACCGGTTCTTGATGAATGCATAGCCAGTTGCAATAAAGACAGCAAGGCAGAAGTTTCGATCGACTACATTCACGGAAGTGATGAAGTATTCCGTCTTGGAGCACAGGACAGAAAGGAAAAGCGTACGGTATCAATTCTGCTGCCACCAGTAGCAAAAGATTCATTCTTTGCAACAATAAACAGCAGAGGTCCGTTACCAAGAAAGAGCTTTAGCATGGGTGAAGCCAGCGAAAAGCGTTTTTATCTTGAATGCAGAAAACTGTTTAACTAAAAAAAATGGAGCCATTCCTAAAAACTGCACTCGTAGTATAAAGGAATGCTCCATTCCCATTCAAACTCATCAGCATCCATTTCTATGTAAGAAAAATCGGCTCCTGCAGAAACAGTATGCCTGTTCATGTTGAATATCATGCGAGGATACAGTTCATACGCCACTCGTGACAAATCTTCATCTTTCGTACTTAAGGCAGCATAATAGAATACACGAGGCTTAAATGACAAGTGTTCTATAAGAGGAATTACAGCCTGCATTCCTATATATAAAGGAATGTAATCACTTTCTACGGAACGGCCCATCTCACCTTCCAGTGCAAACTGTACTGCACCAACCGTAGCTTTTATGTTTAAAGATGCAAAATCAGCCTTGCCGACTTTACTGTAATTCGTTACCTTCTTAAAACTGCTATTTGCAACATAAGGTTCTGCATTGTCAGAATAAGAAGCATATATGGAAAGAGCTTTTAAAAGTCCGTTAAACTTTGGTGCCCATAAAATTGAAAAGGTTGCACTCCATTCCTGTTTTTCTGGAGTTCCTTTTGTTTTTTTTGTAGCTTTTGTTCCTGCAACAAAATCATAACAGATGGAACTTCCTATCTTTACTGGAATAGCAGGATTTACAGAAGCAAAGTCATACGATAAACCTCCATGCAATCCCCTGGAATCTTTAAATGCAACATAACTTTCGGTTACAGGCACTGCAAGCCCTCCTGAAAATCCCGCATAGTTAAACTGAACGCCTACACCAGTCTTTCCCCAGCGGGACGCACCAGTGTATATTTCAGTCAACTGAAAAAAAGAACCAGGCAAAGCATAGGAATACAGTTTTCCTAAGGCAGCTTCAACAACAACAGTACCAAACGGGCGGATCTTTATATAAGCTTTTTTTACATCTATTTTATGACTTTCCTCGTCACTATTTGCAGCACTGCTAAACCGCCAGTACAACTTGCCTGCCGCAGTAACATAATCAGTAGACATGGTTGAATCAAATATCAGATACCCTCCTCCAAAAACAGGATCCTCACCTGCACTTTCCTCGCGAGGAGTAACACCAACAGTTACGTTCGTCTTATTAGAAGAAGCACCAAAAGCTAAAGCACTGATATATAAAAAAAATGCAACAAATAAAATGTTTCTATACGTATATGACATTTTGTAAATATACTTGCAAATTTTAAACAGGTCAATCCATAATAACAGCATGTTACATAAAAAACGGCAGGCCCTTACAGAACCTGCCGCTAGAGGAGTATGCTAAACAAAAACCATTTTAGCGCAAATTAGTTAAAAGGATTTTCTCCCTTATAGAGAACTCCCTTAGGCTGATTGTATGCAATGTCTTCTACACCGAGGTAGTTGAACAAAGTAAACAAAGCCTTTCCTACATGACTGAAAGCAACTGCTCCATGATGTGGATACTGCTTGCTAATAAGAACGTGACGATAGAAACGTCCCATCTCAGGAATAGCAAATACACCTATGCCACCAAATGAGCGTGTAGCGACAGGAAGAATTTCACCCTGTGCAATGTAAGACTGAAGTTTTCCATCTGGACGAGCCTGCAGGCGGAAGAATGTAATCTTGCTTGCTGCAATGTCGCCTTCAAGAGTACCTCTTGTAAAGTCTGGCTTTGAATCTTTTGGTTCAAGCAGACGATGCTGGATAAGCTGGTATTTTACGCCAGGCTTTGAGCTTTTTGCAAGACGGCAGAATGGAGTGTTACCACAGTGGAATGCCATGAATGTATCATTAAGAACATAAGGATAAGAGAACTTTCCCTTGATTTCTGCATCGTAAACATCCTGAGGTACAGAGTTGTTAATGTCAAGCAATGTTACGCTTTCACCAGATACACATGTTCCGATGTACTCAGACAATGCACCGTAAATATCAACTTCACAAGCTACAGGAATGCCACGAGAAGCAAGACGGCTGTTTACATAGCAAGGCTCAAAACCGAATTCCTTAGGGAATGCAGGCCAACACTTGTCAGCAAATACAACATATTCCTTGCTGCCCTTGTGATTTTCCGCCCAGTCAAGCAAAGTCAACTCAAACTGTGCCATGCGAGGAAGCATTTCTGGATAGTTGTTGCCTTCAACACCAAGCTCTGCTGCCATGTCTTTTACAACATCATCAATGCGCTTGTCATCTTTATGCTCACGGTAAGAAATAAGAAGATCAAGTTCTGAGTTTTCTTCAATTTCAACACCAATGTCATACAATCCTTTTATAGGGGCATTACATGCAAAGAAGTCCTGAGGACGAGGACCGAATGTAATGACCTTAAGGCTCTTCAATCCAATGATTGCTCTTGCAACAGGGATGAATTCTACAATCATCTGTGAAATATCTTCTGCTGTTCCAACAGGATATTCAGGAATGATACCCTTAAGGTGGCGGAGATTAAGGTTATATGAACAGTTAAGCATTCCACAATAAGCATCGCCACGACCGTTAATCAAGTCTTTGCCAGTCTCTTCAGCTGCAGCAACAAACATGCAAGGACCGTCAAAGTGCTGAGCTATTTCTGTTTCAGGAGTTTCCGGACCAAAGTTACCAAGGAATACTACAAGTGCATTACAACCTGCATTCTTTACTTCCTCAACAGCCTTAAGCATATCTTTTTCATTTTCTACTGTTGTTTTTGCTTCATAAAGACTTCCTTTGCTTCCAAAAGCCTTAACAATAGCAGCACGTCTTTTTTCAGAGAGAGAGATTATAAAACAGTCTCTGCTCACAGCAATAATTCCAAGTTTTACATCTGGAATATTTGTCATCTTTTCCATGGTATTCTCCTTACCTATCAGATAATATCTATCTTTAATAGCATACAGTGTTATAGCGCACTATACTATAGCCGCACTAAATTTTTGCAATGTCAATATTTTCGCCAGTAATGCCAACATAAGCACCCTGCTTTGCTTCTGCAGAAGCTGGATGGGCTATAAGCCACTTATTTTTAGCCCAGAGGAGTTTATCCTCTGCATCATGTATGGTAATTTCTGGTTTTGCAGTATTAGTATCTTTTGGAAGAACAATTATTACGCGGAAACCTTCCGACACATCTGCCCCATGTACATCACAGCACGGAGCATAATGAAGTGTTGTTTCATATACCTGCACAACAGTACCGGCAGGAACACGGAAAGCTTCAACGTTCTTAGAATTGATTCTTCCATTTTTTATATCCTCAACAGAAGCCAGCAAAAGAATTGCATCACGAGAAGGAATGTTCAACTCGCTGCCCCTATGATATTCAAGACAATTCAGTTTTGTATTGAAACCATTACAGTATCCAACCTGAATCGGCATTCCGCCATAGGCATTCAAGCTAAAGTCCTTTGCCACAGGAAGGTCTTCAAGCTGTTTTGCACCAGGTTCATATACAGTACTATCAGCAGGCATTGGAGTTGTACTTTCCAAAGTCTCAAGCAAAGCCTTTACATCATAACCTTTCAATACTTTTCCGTATCTAGAAAAATTATCTGAAAAAACGCTTTTAATTTTTAATTTCATACACAGCCACCTTTATATCAATTCAATTAATTACAGTGCCGACAGAGTTTTATAACTGTCTTTCAAAGCAGGATACAACTGAGTATAAAGCTTGTAGAACTTTTCATACTGTACGCTGTTTTCCTGTATTGGCTTCTGAGGCTCGTTTGTCTTAATGACAGCATGACAGCCTTCTACGACACTCTTATAAATGCCAGTTCCGACACCTGCAAGAATTGCGACACCAAGAGCAGGACCTTCTTTACTTACAACAGTTTTTACAGGACAGTTATAAACATCAGCAAGCATCTGGCGCCATAATGGGCTAGAACCACCGCCACCGCAAGCCAACATATCGTTAATCTTTACGCCCATGCTGCGCAATACTTCAATAGAATCACGCTGACTGTATGTAACGCCTTCCATTACGGCTCTCAGCAGATGCTGTCTTGTATGCATGGCAGAAAGACCAAAGAATACACCACGACAGTCAGGGTCAAGATGAGGAGTTCTTTCTCCCATCAAATATGGCAGATAAAGAAGCCTGTCTGCACCAATAGGAATGCGTTCAGCCTGTTTATCCATGATAAAATAAGGATCTTTGCCCATTCCTTCAGCGGCAATCATTTCTTCATGACAGAAATTGTCCCTGAACCATTTAAGGGAAAGACCTGCAGCCTGTGTAACACCCATTACATGCCATGCACCAGGAACGGCACAACAGAATGTATGGACACGGCCTTTAGGATCAATGCTTACTTTGCTTGTATGTGCAAAAACAACACCACTTGTTCCAATAGTAGTAAATGCAATTCCATCTTCTACAGTACCAGTTCCTACAGCAGCAGCGGCATTATCGCCTGCACCGCCAACAACAGGAGTACCTTCTGGAACACCTGTAAGTTCAGAAGCTTTCTTCGTTACCTTTCCTGTTACTTCAGGAGATTCATAAACCTTTGCAAGAAGGGATTTATCAATATCAAGTTTTGTCAAAACTTCATCAGACCAACAGCGGTTAGGAACATCAAGCAACTGCATTCCGCTTGCATCGCTAACTTCCGTTGCAAATTCGCCTGTAAGCATATAGCGGACATAATCTTTTGGCAAAAGGATATGAGCACATTTAGCATACACTTCAGGCTCATTGTTCTTTACCCACATAATCTTACTTGCAGTAAAACCAGTAAGGGCAGGATTAGCAGTAATTTCAATAAGACGCTGGGCACCGACTTTTGAAGTTATTTCTTCACATTCTTTTGCAGTACGCTGATCGCACCATATAATACTCTTGCGAAGGACGTTACCGTCTTTATCAAGCATTACAAGACCATGCATCTGTCCGCTAATACCGATTCCTTTTATGTCTTTCGGATTAACACCGCTCTTTGCAACAACTTCTTTCATGCTGCCGCAGGCTGCATGATACCAGTCCAAAGGATCTTGTTCTGCCCAGCCGTTCTGAGGCTGATACAAAGGGTATTCTATAGTCTTTGATGCCAAAGGTGTACCCTGTTCATCAAAAATAACTGTTTTTGTACCACTAGTTCCTAAATCAACACCGATAAGATATGCCATTTATTATATCCCCTAAATTCTGTTAGGCAACCGCTTGCCTATTAGTACTATTATACAAAATATTTACAATTCGTCAAATTATTTTTGCACAAACTTTAGAAAAAAATGTACCAAATGTTATATATAAGGCATTCCGTGGTATACGGTAAAAAGGACATGCAAAGAAAAGGCTGATGTGCCCATTGATGACGGAACAGTCATCAAGATATTCAACAGCACGGCTTATGACAAGGTTGAAAGCAATAGTCTTAGGGCATTTTTGAAGTACGAGCAGAATAAACCTGCAAGTCAGGACTTGATAGACAGCATTACAGAATCAGAGGAGGGCATCATGAACGCAGAAGTTGTACTGGCGGCATTGAGCGATGACCGCTGGCGGTGGATTGAGCAGGGGCGAATCGATGGCGACAGGAGGGACATAGCGGACGGTCTAAGAAGGTCAAAGGAAGAAGGAATTCGCATTGGAGAAAAGCGAGGTAAAAAGGAAGGCATAGCAGTTGGTAAAGAGCAAGGTATGAATGAAGCAAAAATTGCAAGTGCTAGAAACATGCTAGCTCGAAAGTACCCTGTAAATGACATTGCAGACATAACAGAGCTATCTGTAAAAAAGATTGAGGAGTTGGCAAAAGATGTATCTTTGCAAGAAGTTTAGTGTACACTACACAAGCTGAATAGTAAAAAAGGCTGTCCGAATAAAGCTTCGGCAAGAAGCTTCTTGGACAGCCCTTTTATTTTTAGGTAAGGCTTGTACAGCCGTGTAGACTGCATGTTTTGTGCAGAACCACAGCAGATGAAGCCTAAAGGCATGTTTTTATTAATCCATAACTTGTATGATACAGTCTGGATACTCATAAGGGGCTTCAAATTTAGTACCTTCCCGAACTGCGTTTAGCACATTCGATTTTACTTTTACACAAAACTGGGATGAACGTCGTTTTTTAGGGATGAATGTTGCGTAGTCTTACAAAATTTTTGATTTTGTCATGTAAAAATAGTTTTCTGACATGAAATTTTATAGCACCAACACAGCAACATTTACAGTTTTTCAGATTAATCCCAATAAGCGGAGAATAAAAATAAAAAGGAACAGCGTAAAAATTGAGAGTGTCGTTGTAAACACAACAATCTGGCCAGCAAGAGGACCATCGCCACCCATATTTTGTGCCATAGGGTAAGAACTTACCGCTGTAGGTGTTGCAAATACGATCAGAAGCATGAACCTTTCAACTGGCGAAAACGGGAACAGCATTGAAATTGCAAAAATTACAAGTGGCAGCAAAATCATCTTTACAATAAGAGTGCATGTAAGAATGCGTGCATTCCCCTTCACTGCCGTAAAACGCAAAGTTCCACCCAAAGCAAACAAAGCCAAAGGAGTTGCCATGTCGGCACAAACCTTGAATGGCTTTGCAATAAATGAAGGAATCGGAATGTGCAGAAAATAGAATGCAGCACCAGCCACAATGCCAAGAATAAGCGGATTGGTACAGATTTTCTTTACAAGATTAAACTTGCTTGAAGACGCACCGCTGAAATATTCCAGAACAATAACAGCACACACATTATAGATGGGAATAATAAAAGCAACCAGCATAGTAGCCAGCAAGCTGCTTCCACTGCCGTAAATATTTTCTGCAAGAGGAATGGCAAAAAGTGCAAGGTTGCTGCGGTAAATTCCCTGCACAATAACGCCCCTCTGAGGATTGCCCTTTACAAGGCGCGGTACAATCAGCATTAAAAGAACAATAACCGTAAGAACGCTTATTACGGCAAACAGCACAAAAGGCACGTTCACTTCAAAAGCAGTATCCATCCAGTAAATGTTCTTAAACATCAACAGCGGAAAAAACGCCTTGAACACAAGAGTATTAAGTTTGTTTAAGAATGATTCTTCCGCCCAGCCTACCTTCCGCACAAATGCCCCGAACGACATGTACAGAAGGAAAGGAATGACCGCATAAAAGGCAATCCAAAAGCTTTCCATAATTTAGAGTAGTCCTCCCATGACAGAAAGCATAAGAGAGCCTATAACAAGAATTATAGCGCCTCCCAAGCGTGAAGAAATCTGAGCAAAAGGCATGAGCTCCATGCGGTCAGCAGCAGAAAGAACGGCAACGTCGCCTGTACCGCCCATGTTTGCCATACACAGCCCAGCTGTAATTCCAGCTTCAAGAGGATAGAATCCTACAAGCTTTCCTATTATGGCAGCCCCAAAGAATGCACCTCCACAGGCTACAAGACACAGAATAAGATATGTAATGCTAAAGCTCTTTATGACAGTATCAAGGTCAAGATAGCAAAGACCAATACCAAACAAAAGAGTTGTCGTAAGGTTCTTCATAATAAACTGGAACCACTGATAACAGGCAATTTCTATTTCTTCTGGAAGAAGATTAAAAATCTTACAGACTGCAACAGTAATAATCATCCATGCATAGGCATGAATGCTTACACCAGGAACAATCATGTTCCAGCATTTTGCAACAATGTATCCGAATGCAAAGAATGAACATGAAACCAAAAGACCTACGCCCATCTTGCCTACACTAATGTCATCGCGCTTTTTCTGCATCTCAGGGCTAATTGCAAGCTCCGAAGGGTCTGTAACGCCAGCCTGCATCAGCTGACCGTGACCGTTCCAGTTGCCTTTAAGGGTCTTGCTTAAGATTCCGGCTATTACGATAGAAATTGCGTTACCTATTGCAACGGCAGGAGTCATTATGGAAATGGCCTGAGAAGCTGTCATTGTTCCAGAGCTTTCAAAAATCTTTGAAAGTGGAACAGCACCAGCACCCATGCCACCGCCCATAATAGGAAGTGCAATAAGAAGAAGTGATTTTATTGAACCAAAGCCCATTATTGTTCCAACCAAAGTTGTAAGACCAAAAGAAACAACAACAGCTCCGATGATTGCAGGAAAATATCTTGCAGCAGCCTTTACAAGAAGTTTTCTGTTCATGCCAAGAATAGAACCTGTAATCAATGCTGCAATATAAAAGTCAAGGAATGCGCCCGTAGGACGGAAGAATTTGCGTATATTGCCTACCAAATCAAGATGTGCAAACATATTGTACTGAGTAGTACCGTCGGCAAGCTTTGTAGCAGCAGGCAAAAGGTTAAAGTAGTTGAGCAGAGCCACTCCGAACAGAACGACAATCGCGCCTCCGCCCAAATAAGAGCGGATGATTGGAGCGTGTTCACCAATTTCAAAAAGAATCGTACCCACGACAATCATAAAGGCAAAGCATCCAGCCATGCCTTCCGGAAGGACTCCGAAATAGGTTGCAAGCAGAACTACGGCACCAAAGACTGCAAAATAGTACCACGGCAGGTTAAAAAGCGTATACGTTTTCTTCTTTTCCATTAACATTTTCTCCTTACACAAGCGTTTAGTTTATAAAAAAATTTTAACATAGGAATACCGCGTTGTAAAGTTTTAAATACTTTAAAAGCTCCTGCAAGAATAAAAAAACACCGTATTCCTTACGAGAATACGGTGCAGAATCACAATGAATCAAGGGGTTTTATAAATTAAACAAGTGGAAGAATGAACGGCATACATCCACATAAAAGTTACCGCCTAATTTTCGGATTAATTCAAACGGCATGTTTGGAGCACCAAAGAAAGGTCTCAATGTCCAAGCTAACTGAGTTCCAACAAACGCATATAAAATCAACCAGAAAAAGAGTATCTTGTTTCTAGCTCCATGAGCAGCTGATGCACCATCAGAAGAATTAGAATCTTTTGAATCAACCGCAATAATCATTTTGTAGAAAAAGCTAATTCCTACAATGCCTGATACGGAAAAGAACAGAACATTCAGTAACTTAAAGAAAGTATAGTTTTTGCTTGTAAGCAGAAAAAACAGCGTGACAGGTGCAAAAGCAAGCAGTATGACACCCATTACACAAATGGATGTAAGCATATATGCAATGCATTTTGAAAGAGTCGTTTTCGCTCCAAAGAGACTGTAAAATATAAAAAAAGTAGGAAAGCAAATTCCAGTTGTAGCAAGATAAAGCAGAGGAAGTTTTACCATAGAAGAAAAAGACTGCATTATACTGTTGGAAAGTCCCATAATAAAGCCATAAATAGCAAAAGAACATACACATGTTACAAGCAGGCTTAAAACTTTCTTTTTTATATCAATACTATCTGTAATTTCATCTATAAATTTACCTCTGTTCTGAAGCAGTTCCATAAGTACATTCATAAACTATCCTCCTGCTTACTGTAAGATTGCGCCCTTGTCAGCAGATGAAACAAGTTTTGCATAGCGTGCAAGGTAGCCTGTCGTTACCTTTGGAGCTGGAGCTTTCCATGCAGCCTTGCGCTTTGCAAGTTCTTCATCGCTTACTTCAAGATGAATCTTGTAGTTGTTGATGTCGAGTGTAATCTTATCGCCTTCCTGAACAAGGGCAATTGGTCCACCAACAGCAGCTTCAGGAGAACAATGTCCCAAAGAAGCTCCGCGTGTTGCACCAGAGAAACGTCCGTCTGTAATCAAAGCAACCTGCTTGTCCAATCCCTGACCTGCAAGGGCAGCAGTAACAGCAAGCATTTCACGCATACCAGGGCCACCCTTTGGACCTTCATAGCGGATAACAACAACATCACCAGCGTTTATCTTGCGGTTTTGAACAGCTTCCATAGCCTCGCTCTCGTCATTGAAAACACGAGCAGGACCAGTATGCAGCATAAGCTCTTTTGCACATGCAGAACGCTTTACAACAGTACCATTAGGAGCAAGGTTTCCAAACAGAATTGCAATGCCACCATTGTCGCTGAAAGGATTTTCTATAGGACGCAAGATTTCTGGATTGCGGTTCTTTACGCCCTTTATGTTTTCTGCAATAGTCTTGCCAGTTACAGTCATGAGGCTTGTATTGATAAGGTTCTTTTTTGCAAGCTCTGCAAGAACAGCCTGTACACCACCGGCATCGTTAAGCTCACACATAAAAGTATGTCCAGCAGGAGCGAGATGGCACAAGTTTGGAGTGCGGTTAGAAATTTCGTTTACTTCATGCAAATCAATTTCAATGCCAGCTTCGTGAGCAATTGCAGGAAGATGGAGCATTGTATTACTTGAACAGCCCAATGCCATGTCGGCAGCAAGACCGTTGCGGAAGTTTTCGGCAGTCATCATCTGACGTGCAGTAATGCCCTTGTTGTACATATTCATTACAGCCATGCCAGCGTGCTTTGCAAGGGCAATGCGTTCGCCAGTAACAGCAGGAATTGTTCCGTTACCTGGCAAACCAAGACCAAGAACTTCTGTAAGACAGTTCATTGAGTTTGCAGTAAACATGCCAGAACAAGCACCGCAACCAGGACATGCACTGTGTTCCATTTCCTTAAGCTGCTCTTCGTTAATCTTTCCTACAGCAAGACCACCTACAGCCTCAAACATATCTGTTAAAGAAAGGTTTTTACCAGAATAAGGATTAGAAGGGTCGTTTCCAGGAAGATGGCCAGGCATCATAGGACCACCACTTACAAAAACAGTCGGCAAATCAAGACGGGCTGCTGCCATGAGCATGCCAGGAACAATCTTGTCGCAGTTAGGAATCATGACCAAAGCATCAAACTGATGAGCCTTTGCAACGCACTCAACAGAGTCTGCAATCAATTCACGTGTTACCAGAGAATATTTCATTCCCTCGTGTCCCATGGCAATGCCGTCACAGACACCGATTGCAGGGAATTCAATAGGAGTTCCTCCAGCCATGCGTACACCAGCTTTTACAGCCTCGCTTATTCGGTCCAGTTCGATGTGTCCTGGAATAAGCTCGTTTTTCGCGCAAATAATACCAACCAAAGGCTGATTCAATTCTTCATCAGTGTAACCTGAAGCATAAAACAAAGATCGGTGAGGAGCACGTGCTGCCCCTTTTGTTGCATTGTCGCTTTTTTTTGCCATAAGACTGTACCTCGAACAATAGTGAATATAGTTGTTATATAAAGAGTTATTCTAGTCAAGAATGTGCTTAAAGTCAATGAATTTAATATATGTAAAAACGCTTTAGTATAAATACAAAGAAAACCTTGCGACAGTGTACATTATCTTAAAAATTCTGTAAAATAAATCTATTATGTACAGCGATACCCATTTTCATTTTTACAAACTGACAGAAGGTGACTCTCAGAAAGGTGCACAAATACTTGAAGAAATGGCACAGAACCGCACTGCTTTTGCACTGGATATTGGAACAAAAGCTGACGATTTGCTGGACAGGCAGGCATATTTTGCAGAAAGCATTGATTTAATAGAAGATTCCGTACTAAAAGGCAGAGCCGAAAAGATGGCATACTTTTCAGCAGGCATCTGGCCAGATCCAGACTCCATACGAGACCGCTACAGCTGCATGGAAACTCTGGAAGAACAAATTGAAGACGCAACTGACACAGATGAACGCTTTGCAAAAAAGATTGCCGCCATTGGTGAATGTGGTCTTGACCACCACTGGAATCCGAGCGGTGTAGATGGCAGGAGCGAAGACGACTTTGACAAAGAAATGTTTGAAGGCGAGAGGGAGATGTTTATCATGCAGATAAAGCTCGCCAAAAAGCTTCAGCTGCCAGTAATCATTCATTCTCGAGATGCATTTGAAGACACTCTTTCGTGCATAGATGAAGCTGGCTATCATAAAGGCATTGTTCACTGCTATTCTTACGGGGAAGATGAAGCAAAAGCCTTTTTAGATAGAGGCTGGCACATTGCTTTTGGAGGAGCCGTAACATACACAAAGAAAAACAAGCTTTATGAAATGGAAAATCTTTTACGCTATGTTCCAGATGATCGCATACTGCTTGAAACAGATGCTCCTTATCTTACACCAGTGCCTTTCAGGGGGCAGCCGAATACTCCTCTTTTCATACGCTACACTTACGATTTTATTGCCACTAAGCGCAATATAACCGTAGACAAGCTATGCAAGATTGTAGATGAAAACTGCAAGAAGCTTTTTAAGCTTTAAGCTTTTCAAGATGTAGATTAAAATAATTTTGTTCGGATGAGATTTATTAGTTTATTTGGAGTATATAGAAAAAATGAAATCTTTAATACTAATTGACGATCACGACATGCTCAGAACAGGAGTTGCAGACTGGATTACTAAACACTCCGACTGGAAAATCATAGGACAGGCTTCATGCATGAATCAGGCTGAACAGCTTATTCAGTCCATAAACATAGACAAAGATGAAATATGTGTGGCTGTAGTTGACCTTTCTCTTAAAGAAAGTGGAACTTCCGACAACACAAATGGATATTCAGTACTAAAGATGATAAATGAATCCGGCAAAGACATACGCACTGTAGTCTATTCTTCATTTGATTCCGGCATTTACATAAATAAGGCAATGAGCGAAGAATACGGATGTCTTGGTTATGTATCAAAAAATTCAAACATACATATTCTGCTTGAAGCAATTAATGAAGCAGCGATTGGAAACGTTTACATACAGCACGATCTTTCAAACACTGTAAAACAAGCAGCATTCATGATAGATGCACTTACAAAAAAGGAAAAGTGTGTAATTGAATGCATAGCACAAGGTCTTTCAAATAAAGATGCCGCCGAAAAACTAGGCATATCACAAAGAACACTCGAAAATCATCTAAGCAAGATTTATGACAAGACAGACACAAATGACAAGTTTTCGATGCTGAAAAAACTAGGGTTCTCACAATGAATCGCTTCACAATTGTAAAGCTCGTCCTTATTCTTCTACTTGCACCCACCTTACAATGCAGAGAAGTATATTCACAAAAGAATAACATTCACACTTCTGAAGATCTACTGACAGCTTTTCAGGAATTAGAAGATAATATTCTGAATGAAAGTACTGGACATGAACAGGCTATACAGGACTTTATTATTTTTCTAGATGAATACAAGTTAACAAATTCATGGAACTACTTCGTCATTCAGAACGAAGATTTTTCTGGCACTATTGAACAAATTCAGGGAGAAGCAGAAGCTCTTCTTGAATGTGGTACCCAACTCTGCCAGAAAACTTTCATGCATCTTGTAAAAATACAACGGTACACAAGTTTCATTTACAAGCGAGAAAATGAAATGGTTAATAAAGCATCAATTCAGTACATAAGCCTGACAATAACAGTAATAATGCTTTTAATCATAATGTCAATAATTCTGATTTCTTACATGAGCACAAAGCAGAAAAAGCAAGAGATTGAAATAGAAAGTGAAAGAGCAAAGTTTATAGAACAGGTAAAAGACAAGGAACGGAACAAAATATACAGGGATCTGCATGACACTGTAAGTCAGAATCTTGGTGCAGTTGCGCTTCTATTCAATCAGCTTACGCCATATATAAACAACACAGAAGAAGCTCATTCCATTGCAGAAAAGATTTCTTCTCTCAACCGCACAAACATAAACGAGATTCGCTCCATCATACACAATGCTGATCCCATTAACATTGATACGGCAGATTTCAAACTTCTGCTGAAAGATTTATGTACGGCTTTTTCCTCATACAGGAACATTCCATGCAAGTTTTTTGTAAAAGACTATAATTCTCCCTCCTTGCCGTCAGCCCTTAATAGCCTGTCAGCAAAAAAGAAGCTTCATTGTTACCGCATAATGCAGGAAGCAATGAATAATGCCGCACGTCATGCAAATCCTTCGGAAGTCTCCGTAATGATTCGCTGTACAGATAAATCTGCCATATTCTTTATCACTGATGACGGCTCTGGATTCAACTGTGATGAAGTCATTACAGACACTTCTCATCTTGGACTGCGCGGAATGCATTCCCGTGCAGAAGAGATAAGGGCAAATCTTTCCATTTCTTCTGATGAAGATGGCACTGAAATACGACTGGAGGTTCCTTATGCGTAATTTTTCCTTGCGCACTTTTTTTATCCATCTGGCAATAGGCCTTGTATGCGGAATGTTAAACACAGTACTGCATATACTTGTAGTAAAGTATAGCATACCGCTATTTTTGGACACTATATTAACGGCAGCCGCTTCGTTCATTTCATGCACCAGTGGTGTTGTTGCAGCAGTATCATACCATCTGATCGTATTCGACAAGACCAATCTTTCGGACCTAGCCTTTGTATTGTGCAGCCTTACTGTAGTTTTAGGCATACGCCTTGCATTACGAAAACAGCATGAAGAAAATGCCATACTTTGTCTTATTATATCAGTAATTCTTGCAATAATAATAAGCTTTGAAGGTGGCATTATCTTTTCCATTATATTCACCCATTTTCACTACAAGGAAAGCATCCGCACAAGCTATGCGTCATTCGTATTCTTAAAATCTCAAATACCTTTATTGGTATCTTCTATCCTTGCCCGAATTCCTGCAAACACACTTGACAAGATTTTTTCCGTATTTGCAGGATGGTACATAAGCAAGGGCTTTAGGATATGCCTTAAAAAAGCCAAGCTACAATCTGAACAGATTTCAGTAGTCTGACTTTATGAAGTTTTCTATCTTGCAATCTTAAGGTTGAAAGAATAGCTGTAAGACTGTCTGTCTTCCTTGCGGACGGCTTCAACAAGAATGTTGTAGTTGCCAGACTCATAGTCGCCAGTATTGAATGTCCATGCATTTGCAGAACCTTCAGATACAACCTGTCTTTCCATATTGCCAAGACCTCCGGCTATTGAGAACTTGTAAGACTCAAAATCTTCAACATTCACAACTTCGACCGTTATGTCATCAGCCTTAGGAGCTTTTGCAACAAAGTTAGGAAGGTCTCCAGACAGTTCAATGTCATCTCCGGCACTGACCTTAATGTCGGTCGTTGTTATGTCCTTATAGTCTGCAACCTCGAACTTTATTATGTTTGTAGGATATTTTGCAGTATAAGCACCATCCTTGAATCCTGCAGGAACAAAATCACTTGCAAGAACTTTATGTGTAGAATCATCTTTCCATGCTTCAAAGATGTATTCTGTAGAACCAACCTTCTTTATAAGTGTATCATTAGTTCCGTCAATTTCAACCAAAGGAATATCTGTTCCATCATAAATGTTGTAATCATAATAAGAACCGATATAAGCCTCTCCCTTGTAAGAAAGTTTTCCACCGTCAAGATTATATACCCTGCGAACAAGGTTAATCTTAACATCTGCTGCATAAGCCGTGTAGCCAGGGTTAGAAGAAGCACTGTCACTTCGTGAAACTTCTCCAAGTCCACCCATAGCATTCTTTGATTGAATCGTTACATCAAACAAACGTCCTGTAGGCAGGCGCAGCGTACAAGTTTCGCTTCCTGCAATAAGAGAATCATCGCTGCCAAGCAACCTTGCAAGTTCTGAATCATCAGTGCCACTTATAGGGAATGTCTGATGTGCAATTTCAGTTCCTGCTGCATCATATTCTTTAAGGACAAGCTCAAAATATGTTTCATTGTCTGATTCATCCTTCCATGTGAAACGAACATCATAATATGCATCAATGTCTGTCTGGAATGCAGAGCTGTCAATCTTTTCTGCAACAAAGTCAGTTGGTTTTGCAGGAGGTTCATTCATATAGTTTGAAACATCAACCTTAGCTTCTGTGCACAGACACGGCAGGCAATGGTACAGCTCCGTTCACATTCCATGCAGAAAGTGCTCCTTGCTCAGACAGAGCCAAAAGCAGAAGACTGTCGGAAACACTTTCCGTGGCAAAGCCTAAAAAACTTGCTGCAGGAACAGGCACTGAACATTCAGCACTATTTCCGTCTGCCTTCATGACGAAAACTTCATTGTCTGCACCTACGGCATACAACGAATCATCTTGTGACCAGCACAGGCTTTGCACAGAAGATGATGATTTTGTTACAAGGCAGGATGCCTGCTGCGCACTTAACGGCATAAAAGACATGCTACAGGCAAGAAAACTTAAAAAGCGGTAAATAGAATATATTCTTTTAACATTTTTAAAAACACTTTCCGTCATGATACAATCAAAATGTATCATGAAAACAAAAACAAAAAATGAGTATTACGCACGGTTTTTAAATATTTTTAAACAAAAAAAGCAGTACAAAAGCCTACGATAAAGCAAGCAATTCTGTACTGCCCTAAATGATTTGGTTATAAATGCCTAAAAGAGAGTTATTTTATCATCAAGTCCGCAAAAGCTTTGAGAGCTCCGTCCATCTTGCCAGAAAGAACAGTCTTTGCAAGAACCTTACCAAGCTGAACACCTTCCTGATCAAAGCTGTTTACATTCCATAAGAAGCCCTGGAACATTACTTTGTTTTCATAATGAGCAAGCAATGCACCCAAAGACTCTGGAGTAACCTGCTTTCCGTAGATAAGGCTTGAAGGACGTTCTCCAGCAAAGAACTTGTTAGGATTGTCATCTGTCTTACCGCATGCAAAAGCAATAATCTGAGCTACAACATTTGCACAAAGCTTTGTCTGGCTTGTAGACCCCTGAATGTCAATGTCCTTACCAGTCTGATTCTGCTGATATGCAATGAACTGCAAAGGAATGATGTCCGTTCCCTGATGCAAAAGCTGATAGAATGAGTGCTGTCCGTTTGTACCAGGCTCACCGAAAATTACAGGACCAGTTACATAGTCAAGCTTTTCACCAAAGCGGTTTACGCTCTTTCCGTTAGATTCCATATCAAGCTGCTGCAAGTGAGCAGGGAATCGAGAAAGAGCCTGTGAATATGGAAGGATTGCTGTAGAAGGAAATCCCTGAACATTGCGTTCATAAACACCGATTACAGCATCCATAAGGGCTGCATTCTTTGTAATGTCCTTTTCTGTAGCACACTTATCTTCTTCGGCAGCACCGTTCAAAAAGCGTGCAAATACGTCTGCACCAAATGCAAGGCTAAGGATTGCTCCGCCAACACCAGATGTAGAAGAATAACGACCGCCAATGTAGTCATCCATAAAGAATGCTGCAAGATAGTCTGGGCTTTTTGCCAAAGGAGAAGTCTCGCTTGTTACGGCAATCATGTGCTTTGACGGATCAAGCCCTGCATCCTTTATAAAGTTCTTTACGAAAGACTCGTTTGTAAGAGTTTCAAGAGTAGTACCGCTCTTAGAAACAAGGATAAATATTGTCTTTGCAAGATCAAGTGAAGCAATGACAGATGCTGCGTCATCAGGATCTACATTTGAAATGAAGTGGGCATCCATCTTGAATGTGTTGTTTGCCTTTGCCCAGTTTTCAAGTGCAAGGTACATGGCACGAGGACCAAGGTCAGAACCACCAATACCAATCTGGCATACTGTAGTATATTTTTCGCCTTTTTCATTCAAAAGCTTGCCTGAATGAACTTTTTCTGCAAAATCGGCAATCTTTTTCTGCTGTTCAACATAGAAGTTTCTTTTGTTCACTCCATCAGCGGTAACATCTTTTCCAAGCTGACCACGTGTGAGCTGGTGCAAAACCATACGTTTTTCGCCAGTATTGATTACATCCCCGTTATACAAAGCTTCAAATTTTTCCAAAAGCTGAGCTTCTTCAACAAGATTCTTAAAAACACTTATAATCTGCTCGTTTACCTGCTTGGCAGCATAATTATAAGTAAGACCGCCGCCCATCGGAATTGTATATTTTGCAACACGGGCTGCTCCGTCTGCTCCGCCAAGTTCCTTTGCAACAGAAACATTACCCTTAAGAGACTGAAGTTTTTTAAAACTCTCCAGCTTATTCAGGTTATTCCATGAAATAGATGCCATATATGTACCTCTTATGAAAATAAATGGTAACAAAACTATACCAAAAAATGAATATTTATGCTATAATGTTTGCACCAAATATAAAGGAGATTTAGTTTCATGACTTCATTGGTAGCATTAATTATTCAGATTTTAATCGGAGCATTCATCGGATGGCTTGCATGCCTGTTCATGAAGAGCGCACACGGTTTCTGGATGAGTTGTCTTTTGGGTATTGTCGGTTCTGCATTGGGACACTGGCTTGCAGGATTCCTGCACATTACGGCATCAGGTCTTGCAGGATTCATTGTATCTGTTGCAGGAGCATGTCTATTAATTGCCATTGTACGTCTGGTACTTGGCAAAAAGTTCTAAATCTATAAAGACAGAATTATCTTATAGACAAAAAATACCCGTACATCTTACAAGATATACGGGTATTTTCATTTACAGAAATCTATTTCACTCCTGTGCAATCATTTCATTATAGAATGAAGCATAATCACTGCGTTTATCTTTAGTAAAGGCAATTGCAGTACGAGGATGCTGGTTCAAAATGCCAGTTATAAGATACTGCATATCATATCCCCACACGACACCATCTTTCTTAAGCTTTACTATTTCTTTTTCAATAAATTTCAGTACTGGGTAAATGTTATATTTTGGATTGCGAAGCAAGCCCATAAGGTTTTCCATTGAACAGTTGCCGGCTCCGCGTCCCATGCCGTTATAAGTTGCATCAAGCCAGTCAACACCATCACCTACAGCCTCTATTGTATTTGCAAATGCAAGCTGCTGATTGTTGTGGGCATGAATGCCAAGCTTTTTTCCATATCTGTCGGCATATTCCTTGTACAGAGAAACAATTCTTGCAATCTGTTCCGGGTACAGGGAACCAAAACTGTCAACAATGTAAATTACATCAACAGGAGACCGTCCAAGCATGTCGAGGGCAACACGAACATCACCTTCCTGGGCAGTAGAAATTGCCATGACATTGCATGTTACTTCATAGCCCTTTTTCTTTGCATCCTCAATCATGTCTATTGCAGTCGGCATCTGATGCACATAGCAGGCAACACGAATCAAGTCAAGGGGACTGTTTGAACGTTCATGAATATCATCCTTATAGTCACAGCGACCGACATCCGCCATTACGGCGAGTTTTACTTTCTTTTCCGCATTATCACCTATTACAGAAAGAATATCTTCATCAGTACTGAATTTCCATTTTCCGAACTTTTCAACATCAAAAAGTTTTTTTGAAGCCCTGTAGCCAACTTCCATGTAATCAACACCGGCATCACAATTTGACTGATACAAAGCCTTTGCAAAATCATCAGTAAAATAAAAATCATTCACCAGACCACCGTCACGCAGTGTTGCATCCAGAACCCTTATTCCCTCGCGATAACCTAACAGAGAGGAAATCTCTTTCATTTTAAAACCTCTTTCATTTTATTTTTATTTTCATACATTGCATCATCTGCACGCTTGAATACATCTGCATACGCTTTATCAACGGAAGCATCGAACACGGCAAGACCTCTTGCTATTGAAAGAGTAAGCTCTGCCCCCGGAACTTCAATCTTTTCATTTGACATTGACGAATCAAAAGCCTTTATCAACTCATCCCTGTTGGCATAATCTGAATTCTGCAGGACTGCCACAAATTCATCTCCGCCAATCCTGAAGACAGGGCTAGACTTAAAGGAATGACATATAAAAGAAGAAGCCTTGCAAATCAGCTTGTTGCCAGATTCATGACCATATCTGTCATTGGTTGTCTTAAGATTGTTAACATCAAAAACAATAACACCAAACGTATTCATGATGCCGGAAGAAATCTTTGCCTCATAGTCCGAAACAGACCTTTTATAGGCAGCGGAATTTTTTATGCCTGTCAACGCATCGGTATACATGAACGTAGGCAAAGTACGGATTGCTTTTCTAAAGTTTTCCGCAAGCATACCGATTTCATCATTTGACTTAAATGAAATATTAATGTCCATGTTGCCTGCAGCAATTTCCTTTATTGCACTATTAAGTTCAAGTAAAGGATTAATGACCTGAGACACATTATAGACAGAAATGACAATGAATATAAGGCCTACAATTAATGTAGCAATAATCATAAATGGAAGAATCTGACGCTTTTCATTGCTGATCTCCTTTTTGGGAACACCAACAACAAGATGCCATCCGTTTGACATTATAAAAGTTTCTTCAAGGGAATCCTTAGCTTTTTTCATTATTGAGCCAAACTTATAGTCCTTGTGATAAATAAGGCTTTCCTTTTGATCAGAAAGATAGGCATATCCCGTTCTATACGGATTAATTTCATTTATCTCACGCATGATATATGAAAAATCAATATCCATGCCGACAACACCAATGAGTGTATTTTTTATGTATATCGGAACTACATAGGAAACCATGTTTATTCCGACATTTTTATTATAGTACGGAACAAGCCATGTAGGAGCATGGCGGTTAACAGGTATGTAATACCAGCCGACATGCTCAACATCATTTGGATTGTACTCCAATATGTCGGTACACGGTTCGTGCATGAATGTTTGCGATGCAAGCGATTTCATCCAGAAAAAACCTTCCGTAGACGGAAAAAGCTTTGGGTTATAACGCAAATAACATGAAAGTGCAAAATTTGTATTTGAAACAAGGCTGTAAGACAGATATTCCAGTTCTTTTGTAATTTTATTACGGTAAGATTCATCTTCAATCAGGCTGTTTAAGTCCGTAATATGCCCGACAGTAATGTCTTCAAGGTAATTCACTGACTGCTCAAGATTGCTTATAATGACGTTAAGACGCTGCTTTTCAGCAGAGCCTACAAGTGTAAGAGCACTTTTTGAATTCCGGTTAATGACGCTTGTTACCTTAAAAAGTCCGATACCACCCAAAATAACCGCTGTCAAAAAAACACAGACAACCAGAAGGTAAACAAGCTTTTTCTTTATAGAAAACATTTTTATCTATTATATTATTATAAACTGTGTTTTTCAAGAAGATTATGCTATAATCGTATTCATGGAAAAATCAAATTCAGACACTACCGACACGCAGAATTACAGGCAGACAGCGAAAGACCTTCTTTGCTTCATTCAAAAAAGCCCAAGCTGTTTTCATGCCGTGCATAATTTCACAGAAAATCTTATTGCCAATGGATTTACAGAATTAAAGGAACAAGAAGAGTGGCACCTTGAACAAGGCAAAAGCTACTTTACTACACGAAACAGTTCTTCTATCATATCATTTAAAATTCCCTCTGCTAGTTTCAAAGGATTTTCAATTACAGCTTCGCACAGCGATTCTCCATCTTTTAAGATAAAAGAAAACGAAGAGATTAAATCTGGCGAATACATAACCCTTAATGTCGAAAAATATGGAGGCATGTTGTGTGCTCCATGGTTTGACAGACCACTATCCGTTGCAGGAAGAATTATATGCAGGGGGCAGAACAAAGACGGAACAATAGGGCTTGTACAAAAACTTGTAAACGTAAATAAAGACCTTCTTATCATTCCAAATCTTGCAATACACATGAACAGGAACGCAAATGACGGACAGAAATATAACGTACAGCAGGAACTGCTGCCAGTGTACACAGTTACAGCTTCTAACAAAAAGTTCACGCAGACAGTTGCAGAATCAGCAGGGGTGCAAGAAAAAGACATTTTAAGTTCTGACCTGTTTTTATACAACAGAGTTTCTGGAACGTTATGGGGTGCAGATGAAGAATTTATAGCTTCATCGCAACTTGATGACCTAGAATGTGCATGGACAACATTCAAAGCTTTTATAAACTCACAAAACGACAGTTACTGCACTGTGCATTGTGTATTTGACAATGAAGAAGTAGGCAGTCAGACAAAGCAAGGGGCTGCATCAACTTTCTTAAAAGATACCCTCAACAGAATAAACGCAGGACTAAAAAGAACAGACGAACAATTTTACACGGCTCTGGCACAAAGCTTCATGATAAGTGCGGACAATGCGCATGCAGTGCATCCTAATTACACATCTGTTGCAGATCCTGTAAACAGACCTGTGGTAAACAAAGGCCCTGTAATAAAATTCAATGCGGCACAAAAATACACAACAGATGCATTCAGTGCGGCACTCTTCAAGCAGATATGTGAAAATGCAGAGGTTCCATATCAGACATTCACAAACCGCTCTGACATGGCAGGAGGTTCAACTCTCGGCAACATAAGCGGAAACCAGGTTTCAATTCCATGCGTGGACATAGGTCTTGCCCAGTGGGCAATGCATTCCCCTTACGAAAGTGCCGGTGCAAAAGATCCTGCACTGATGATAATGGCAATTGAAGAATTTTACAGAACTTCATGGAATCTTGTCAAGGAGGATTAATAATGACAGTTACAAACATTGCTCTAATTGCCGCAGCCGTTCTGCTGTTTATTGTAGGCATCATAGGATGTATCATCCCCGGGCTTCCTGGCACGCCTCTGTGCTGGACAGGAATGTTAGTCAGTTCTTTTGTTTCATTTTCATCACTTACCTGGACACACATAATAATCTTTGCGGTAGTATGCGTCGCCGTCGAGATAGTAAACAATCTAGTTCCATCTTATTTTACAAAGAAATCGGGCGGCTCAAAGGCTGGCAGCTGGGGTTCTACAATAGGTGTTTTTGCAGGAATGTTCACAGGACAGATTGTGTTGATATTCCTAGGACCATTCATCGGGGCTTTTATTGGCGAAATGCTTCATGACAGCACAAACATAAAAAAAGCCTTAAACTCTGCCTGTTACTCCTTTCTGGGATTCATAACAGGAACTGGTTTAAGGCTTGTTGTAGCAGCAGTCATAGTCATAACTGCCGTAAAATCTTTATTTTAGGAATGCATAGCCAGAACAATCGAAGTATTTACGATCATCTGGAGAATCAAATTCATCTTCCCAAAAACTCATGCGTACAAAATAAAGTTCAATTCCATCAGGAGCCACATAATACAATGGCTCTTTTCTATCCTCTAACGAATTTGATTTTTTTTGCTCAGCTATAAAATTTGTAATATCAACATCGCCAAATTCAGTTTTTGCAAAGACTTTTCCTTCCTTTTTATAACCGTCAAATGCTGACATTTTTTTGTATGCCGAAACATCATATACAAGATTTTCAGAGGCATAAAAAGATATATAATTACGATTATTCTTTAAATATGAAGATTTTCTTTCAAAACCGAAGTTATGCTTAAACAGTTCAAAATCTCCCCAGTTAGCATCATCAAAACCTTCGTAATCAAGAATGCTGACAATACGTTGAATTTTTACGTCTTTTGCATAAAGGTCAAAGCTCTTGAAGCTTTCCAGAATCTGCTCTTTTTCTTCGTCTGAAAATTCACTTTCATTTGAAGCGGGTACAACTTTGCCGTCTTTAAATAAATTGTGTGCTTTGAATATTTTTTCAATCCTTGACATCTGGCTTTTTAATGCCATGCGCTTTATGTTAAGCGGAGTAATAGATGCAATAAGGAAAATTACAGCAAGCACCCATATTGCATGAAAATTATATTTTCCACACTTTATTGCAGAAAGAATTAAAAATGCCGTACTGAAAATAATATAGTACAGGCTTGCCACACGTGCTGTTGTAAAACCATAAGCATTAATTCTCTGAATAAAATTTATCCATTGAATAAGAACAAGAGGCATTAAGAAATAAGCACCTGCCTTGTAAAGAAACTTAGTAATTTTGTTTTCAAATGGCTTGAATGCAAACCAGAAAGCAATGAACAGTGCTGTTGCAATAGAAACAAACCAGTTCATGTGAGGCATGGTTCCTAACACAACGCTCTGAACGATATAGACATAAAGAACCAGCAGAAGGATTGCATACAAAGGAAACATGATGTAAAAATTAATAACGGTAACTGCCTTTGGAATTACAAATTCATCTTTGCGAGAAAAATATGCAATAAAAAACTGTATGGCAAATATAAAGAAAGAACAAGTCCAGATTACCATATAAAGATTTTCATTGAAACTTTCTTTTTTTAATATGAGTTTTTCAATTGCCATTGCAATGATCGTAGAACCAATGCCTATACAGCTAGAAGCAATGGATGCTATTGAAAATGAATAGGAAATTGTATAGGCAAGAAGTTTTTCACCCTGAATGAATTTAAGCAGGAAAAACACGCCCAAAACCAAGGCATACAATGTTCCAAAATAGCATATCCAAGTAAAAACACTTTCAGAATTAAACAGAATGCGCATAGGAACAAGGCAGCACACAAGAGCTACTGCTTGAGAAACTGCATACAGAACAGCCGCATGAGGAAGCTTTTTCAATGCAACAAGGCGTTCCAAAAGAAGCTGTACGAATACAGAAAATACAATCCCCCATGAACCGGCTTTCAAATATGATATAAAGATTTTTTCAACAGGCTCTTTTACATTCCCCATGATAAGGATTGATGCAATTACAGAGCAGGCAATACCAAGTAAAAGGCTTACAGGGAACCTTACAACCGATTCCCTGACATTTACAAAAATACGTTTAAATACATTCATAGACTTAATGTGTCTCCCTAACAAAAAAAAGATAAAAGAATGCAAAGGTTACGAATAAGGAAACATATTTTTTATATGGGATAATTATCTATGAACAATACTCAGAGCCGCAGGAGTTGCTGCAAGACCGCCTCGTCCTGTTTCGCGTAAATCAACATTCATAGCTCTTCCTACAGCTGCCATTGCACAAACAGTCTCATCAGCAGGAATTCTGACACAAATTCCTGCAAGAGCCATTTCTGCACACGACACAGCATTCACACATCCAATAACATTACGCTTTACACAAGGAATTTCTACAAGTCCGCCAACAGGGTCACACACAAGTCCCATTAAATTTTGAAGTGCAAAACCTACGGCTGCAACAATCTGCTCTGGAGTTCCACCTCGCATTTCAACCAATGCACCACTTGCCATTGCAGATGCAGAACCTATTTCTGCCTGACATCCGCCTTCTGCTCCAGAAATGCTTGCATTCATAGCTATGATTTTTCCAATGCCTGCAGCCGTAAAAAGTGCGTGAATGCAATCTTCTTCTGTAGCAGCACCGCTTTTAAATAGAGGAATAAACACAGAAGGTACAACCCCACAAGAACCAGCTGTAGGGCATGCAACAATGCGGTGCATACAGGCATTGGCTTCTGCAGTTTTAATTGCAACACTTATCATTTCAGATACAGAACTTCCAAATAATGATTTATTCTCAGATGCATAGCGAGCAAATTTTTCACCATCAGTTCCACTCAAACCGCTGGCAGAAACTTCATCGGGATTATAATTTTTTACAGTATCAAGCATGACTGCCCAAAGATGTGCCATTTTTTCAACGGAAGTTTTTTGGTCAGTTCCATTTTCTTCGCAATCATCTTTTAATACTGCTTTCCAAAATGGAAGTTTTTCTGCAATGGCATAATCTGCAATTTCTTTGAGTGTTTTAAAAGCCATTATTGTTCTCCGTCAAAATAAGTTACTTTTATTATACCTTTTATTTTCTCAATATCGCAGACAATTTTTTCATCAACACTCTGATCCGTTTCCAAAACCATTACAGCATAAGCACCGCGTCCAACACGATACAAATTCATTGTGGCAATATTTATTTTGTTTTCAAATAAAAGATTTGTTACGGCGGCAACATGACCAGGGGTGTCATAGTTGTGAACAATCAGAGTATGCATTTCTCCAGAAAAGTTTACAGTAATGCCGTCTATCTTGTTTACCATAATTCTTCCACCGCCAATGGAAGAAGCCTGCATGCAAAGTTTTCTGCCGTGTTCTCCCTGCAGATTAAAAACCGCGGTATTCGGGTGCATATCACCCTGGTGAAAATCAGCAGTCTGAACTCCATTGTTTTCAGGATATTCAAAAAAAACTCGCATGCCTTCATCCTGAGCAATATTAAGACTGTATGGTATTCTGCTGTCATCACTTTTCATTCCTAGCAAACCGGCAACAAGAGCACGGTCAGTTCCGTGTCCTTTGCCAGTTGCAGCGAATGAACCGAACAATTCTATGCTGGCATACACAGGTTTGTCCTTTAGAAGTTTTAGAGCAACATACCCCATCCGCACAGCACCAGCTGTATGAGAACTGGAAGGTCCAACCATAACAGGTCCTAATATGTCAAAAATATTCATACATCAATCCAAATCAGGCCGTGTACCAGTATTTGTTTCCGCACTTACAGCAACGACATCTGGAGTTGCTTCAATATGAAACTTTTTTGCAAGAAGCGGATAATGGCGTATCTGATACAAATCAGTATCCATTGCCATTACATCCTTAATTGCAAACGGCTTAAAGAACGGCTTCTTCATTCTGAACTTTACCCAAAAGAATGCGTACACAGCAAGAAAAAGCGAAACTCCGCCAAAGATTCCAAATATTATGATACGGTTTCTTGCATCAGGTGCAATGTTCCATATCATGTACAGATTTCCTGCAACTCCAATTATAGGAATTAAAATGCCCAACGGTAACTTAAATGTGCGTGGAGCTTTTGGCATTCTAAAGCGCAGAATGATTACATCAATATGAACCATTACATAACAGAAAATCCAGAATACACATCCAATGTTAATCAAGAACACGAGCTTTTCACTTGAACTAAGTCCTGTTGCATTAATTGCACATAATGCAATTGTAACTATAAGCAAGGCAACGTAAGGGTTACCTCTGCTATTCTTACGCATGAAGAACTTTGGCAGCAAATCAATCTTAGCCATTCCATAGCACAGCTGAGGAATGCCGAACATGATTGTATTAACAGAACTTACAACCGCAAGAATAGATACAACACTCATCCATACAGTTCCAGCTTTTCCTAAAAGTGCAGTTCCATATAGAACATGAGGAATTGTACTCTGAGAAAGTTCATTCCATGCTGTATAGTTCTTAAATCCGAAGGTAATGAGAATCTGCATTACAAGAATGATTACAAGACTCAGTACCATTCCAAGCGGAACTACACGACGTGAATTCTTTACTTCTGGAGCAATAGGAACTATAAATTCTACACCAATAAAAAGGAAGAAAGAAAGTCCTAACAGTGAAAATATATCCCCCATTTCCGAAGAAAGAACAGATGGCTGTTCAACAACGGCAGAAGGATTTATTTTTACGACACCCAGAATGCCCAGTACAATGAGCGAAATAATCAGCCCGTAAGCTACAAAGTTCTGGATTTTTGCAAACATATCTACACCGCGCAAGTTCAAAATGCACAGCAATACAATAAGTGCAATTGAATACATTGCGCCAGAAATAGGAATAGAAGGCAAAACCTGACTTAATGTGTTACCAAACATGGAAGCTTCGGAGCTGCCCAAAATCACCTGACAGCACAAGAACCCTCCCATATTAGTAACTATTGTAAAAACAGGTCCACAGCTTGCAAGTGTAAACTGTGCCATTCCTCCAGATATGTTAGGCATAAGAGCATTCAATTCACAGATAGAAAGTGCTGTAAGAATATTGAATGCACAGGCAAGAGCCATGCTTATTACAAATGTTGTACCAATTGCACTTGCCCCCTGTCCAATGGACAAAAGGCAGCTTGTTGCAACAATCAATCCAACACCAGTTGCTATAACGCTACCCAACCCAAGTCTCTGTTCTTTGGTTGACATAGAACCTCCCGTTAAATTTATTCTGTAAAACTCAAGTCTGAACAGCGGCCGACATTTCAATTTCTACAAGTTGTGTCGGTCTATTCAGAGAAGAAACTGTAACAGCAGTGCACAATGGCATTACATCATGAAACAGTTCCGTATACGCTTTCATGCCAGACTTATCAAAATCTGGAGTCCAAAACATCTGCACATTATATACATCTTCTTTTTTGCCGCCAGCCTGTTCTATCATTTTAATCTGTTTTTCAAGGATATACTTTACCTGTGCATAAGAATCACCTTCCCCATACACAGAACCGTCAGGCTGTACGGAAGTAGTGCCGCCAACGAATATAAAGTCTCCTATCCTTACAGCCCTGGAATATCCCATTTTCTGTTCAAGCGGTGCTCCAGAAGAATAGTTTATTCTTTTCATCATTTTTCTCCTGAAATAAGTGCTTCCATTCCCTGCTCACCTGTACGAACACGGACAATATCGGTAATCTGGCTTACAAAAATCTTTCCGTCACCAATATGACCTGTATAAAGTTCCTTTTTAAGAAATTCAATAAGGTCTGGAACTTCTGAAGTAGGAAGAACAATCATTACAACTTCCTTTGGAAGAAGTTGAATCTCTTTGCGCTCTTCAACTTCAAACTCCTGAGTTCCGTGTTGGACTCCACAGCCTAAAACCTGATATACAGTCATTCCTGAAATGCGGAACCGGCCAAGAGCCTTCTGCAAGGCTGTAATCTTTGAAATTCCTGTTATAACTTCTACTCTGCTAAATTCCATAATCATTCTCCTGTAATGCTTTTATTAAACAACCATGTAAGGCTTATTCCAAAGGTTCAGCTTTGTGCCAATGCCCTTTGCAAGTGCATTGCGGTACACAATTGTTCCCCATGCAATGTCTTCAACAGGCATTCCACCAACAGAATAAACTACAATTTCATCCTTATTTCTGTGTACAGGAATCTTACCAGTAAGGACATCTCCCAAATCATCAATCTGTTCTTTCTTCATCTTACCTTCTACAATAAGATCTTCTACACGAACAGCAGGGATAGGGATTGTATTGTATGCGTCAGGCTTGTACTCTTCTTCCCAAGCTTCATACAGTTTTATGTTGTCCGCAACGTTACGTGCGCGGTTAATGATAAAGTCATCATCAAAACGCAAAGAAGCCGTTGTACAAATCATTGCCCCCTTCTTAATCCATTCTTCCTTGATGTAAGGATATTCTGAAATATTTCCCGTAGGAACGGATGTACTTACGTAAACAATGTCACTACCACGTGTTGCTTCTTCAATGCTTTCCACAACAACAAACTCAACAGAAGGATAATCAGTTCTTGCTGCAGAGATGAAAGAATCCAGAGATTTTTTTCCGCGTCCCTTTACCTTTACAGTCTTTACACTTGGACGTGCTGACATAATTGCAGCAAGAGCTGTCTTACTCATTACGCCAGGTCCTACAATGCCAGCTACAGAAGCATCTTCTGGAGCAAAATATTTAAATCCGACACCAGGCACAGCACCAGTTCTATAAGCAGAAAGAATGTTTGCACTCATATATGCAAGTGGGGCGCCTGTATCCTTATCGTTCAATGTCAACATGAGAATTGAACGAGGCAATCCCTTTTCACGATTTTCAACATTGGAGCCGTACCATTTCATTCCAGCCATATCGAAGCGTCCGCCAAGATATGCAGGCATTGCCATAAAGCGACGATCAGGGCCATCAACTGGCATTTCAGGAAATGGAGATGTTGCAGGGAATGTAACCATACATCCGTGTGAGTTTCCATTTGCTCCACCCATGCGGTAATTGCCGGCTTTTAAGAGTTTGAACATTTCTTCCATTGCTTCAATGCAGCCAGCCATGTCCTTTACGCCAGCTGCAATCATGTCCTCTTCACTCAAATACAAGAAATCAACCTTTGGATATTCCATACATACACTCCTTGAGACATAAAAAAAAGACGCGAAGCTTTCACTTAGAAAACCTCAGCGTCTTTGCTGTCTCTAAATTGTTTTGATAATGTACTTTAACATTCTGCAAGTAAAAGTTCTTGTAAAAATCGGAACATTACATATTCACTATATTCTGTACATAATTTCCTTTAAACACCTCACTGGCATATTCAGAAGGAGTCTTTCCAGTACAGTTCTTAAACTCATGAATAAAATGAGCCTGATCATAAAACTTATATTCAGATGAAAGCCTTGTCAAAGAATCAGAAGCACCTCGATTTAAATCATTCAATAAAAACTGAAACTTTACGCTTGTGCAAAGCTGTTTAATGCTGAATCCTAACTCCTGTTCAAATATAATGTTTATGTATCTTGAAGAATAACCTGTCAGTTTTTCAAGTTCGCTAACCTTTATCATGCCCCTGTGCTGAACAATAATGTCAGCAATCTGTCTGAAAAGACAGTTTTTTGATTTATCTTCTTTAGCCTGTAAAATATTTTCATAGTAGTCTAAAAAAGTGTGCATTCTTGAATCAAAATTTTTCTGCATTCCCATTGTGCTGCAAAATTCTTTCATAGAAGAAAGTTCATCAAGAATAATAATTTTTCCAATAGAATCTTTGACACCTATTTCTTTTATAAAACAAGCGGCACTTGGTTGCAGACGTACACAAAAATATTCGCAGTTTTTTCTTACGCAAAAAGTTCTTGGTTCTATTGTACTTCCAATAAAATGACTTCGTACTGACCAGAGGTCATCAGAGGCTTTACTATACTCAAAAATAATATTACTGCATCCGTCTACAAAAAGTTTGATTGGAATGTCTGAATCTGAATAGTTAGAAAAACTATAAAAATGAGAAATTCCTTTTTGAAGCAACACTTTCTGGCAAAAATCATCAGCGTCCAGCACAAAATATGGCTGAATTGACATGAGTTCAGTCTTATATTTCATTTACACAACCACCAGCTATAATATGAGCAAAAAAAAAGACGCACCCAAAGCCATTAAGACTTTAGATGCGTCATTGCAACACTAAAATATTATTTTATTTCAGACATGCTGTCAAGAGTGCCTTTACAGAGAGAATGTATTTATCTTTTCCGTCAGTTCATGAGTATCCTGAAGATTTCGATCCGAGTTATCGGTCACCTGTTTTACGGCAGATGCAATGTTTTCTACACTTGATGTCATCATGTGCATACTATCACTAATACGCTGAGTTGCCTCCGAAAGAACATTCATTTCCTTTACCATTTGATCGGTTCCTGCCATAATTTCGCTGGAATTTCCGCGGACTATAACAGTTGAATCACTAATGCTCTTCATTGCTTCAAGTACCTGCTGATTACCCTCATTCTGCTCATCCATAGCATGTTTAACGACAAGTTCCTGAGAACGAACAGTATTTGCAAAATCATAAATGACATCAAACTGCTTCTGTACTTCTTCTATGCTTTCAGAAATATGATTTATTGCTTCCGACAGGTTTTTCAAATTCTGATCCATGTTTTTTCCCTGCGAACTTGACTGTTCTGCAAGTTTTCGTATTTCATCAGCGACAACAGCAAAACCTTGTCCAGCTTCACCTGCATGGGCAGACTCTATTGCAGCATTCATTGCCAGAAGGTTCGTCTGACTTGCTATTGTCTGAATAATTTTACTTGCATCAAGCAAAAGGGAAGACTGCTGCTGAACCTGAGCGGCAACAGTTACGGCATTATTAATCTTCTTACGTCCCTCTTCAGAAGCATTTCCAAGATGATCTATGGTTTTCATGTTCTTTTCAAGAATCTGAGTTACAGAATGTACATTTGCAACCATTTCATCTACAGCGGCAGAAGATTCACTCACAGTAGACGACTGGGATTCTATTCTCTCATTAAGCTCTTTCAGACGCGATACAATTTGATTTACAGACACATTCGACTCTTCAACTCCTGAAGACTGGTTGTTCATTTCTGTCTGAACAATTTCAATATTTTTTGAAATTTCATCAACTGCACGGCTTGCCGAACCAAGTTCAACTTTCAAGTCTGTTGCTGTATTCTCTGAATTTTTTGCAGAAGATGACATTTCTGAAAGAATCGCCTTTGTTTCGTCCCTGAACGAATTTATATTGTTTACAAGTTCACCTATTTCGCATCGACATTCAACACGCAAAGGGCTAACTCTATAATTCTTTTTCGACAGTTCTTCAGTATGATTCTTTACATCTATGATTCCGATTCGTATTGAAAGCACTGTATAGAATGTACTTGTGAAATTTGCTATGGTAAAAACAATTCCTACAGGCAATAGCTTTGACCACATCAAATACTTGACACCGTTCTGAAGATTTGCAGGAACAGAAACAACATGCTCAATTCCCAGCACAATGGAAATCATGGCAAGCAGAATGACAACATTTGTCCTCTGGCTCACGGACATAAGCTGAACTTCCTTGTAATGCGGAAGCCAAAACAAAGATTTGTCTATAATCTGCAACATGATGACAAAGCCTATCATTGAAAAGCCAAATGCAAGCCCCCATAAAAGGGTTATCCAGGAAATAAAAGAATTCCAGTTATTTTCAAACTGTCCAAAACTCAGTCCGATGGCATTTGCACGTACTATTATCAATGCAGAAAACAATGCGAAAAAGCTAACTACAAAAGCAATATTCAAGTTATACCAATTTTTAAAGAAAAGATTTGTAGAACGTATGGACTGGGAAGATCCATCATATAATGCAAACTTTTTTCTAAGGGATCTGTACATAATGACTGGAACTAAAACAAAAGCAAGAATGGTAAAAATCATAAGAAAGCCATCCGTAATCAATTTTGCAAATTCAGCTGAGCTTAAGGCTCCAGAAAAAATCGCGACAGGTCCGAAAAACAGAAAAGGAGCAAGATAACATTCCATGAGCCAAAAAAAAGCTTTTCTATCAAATTTTGCACGTTCCTTAAAAGTATATTCCATATAAAATCTCCTTATAAAAAGTATAAGGGCTTATATGGAATACATCAAGTAAAATTCTATTTTGCAGGCTTAAAGCGATTATAGTGCAGAGGGCTGATATCTGCCGGGCAAGAACCTTCTGTTATAAGCTCTGCAATATTGTATGCGGCAGAAGGACCAATGCCAAATCCATGTCCTGTAAAGCCACATTCAATATATAATCCAGGAACTTCATCGCACTTGCTTACTGTTGCAACGCCGTCCACACAGAAGTCTCCATAACCGCCCCAAGCACGCACAACCTTGGCATTTTTCAAAATAGGGAAATATCCCAAAATTCCACGGCAGGTTGCACTAACCATGCTGGAACCCACCAATGGGTAAGAATCATCAATACGAGCGGGAACTTCATCAAAACCATCCGTGCCGCCCATTACAAAAGAGCCGTGCTTAGTCTGATGGCCGTAAAAGTCCGCCATGGCAGTTCCAAGCATCTGTGAGAACATTTTAGGCTCGGCTTCCGTCACAAGACAAGAAAGAGCATGTTTTTTCATGGGAATGTTTATGCCTACATTCTTTAGAATTTCATTGCTTTCATATCCTGCTGCAACAACAACATCACCTGCTTCAAAAACCTGTTCGGGTGTTTCTACACCAACAACATGTCCAGCTTTTGTAATTATGCGCGTTACTGGAGCTCCAGTAATAAAATCTACACCAAGTTCACGGGCTTTTTTATAATATCCCAATGTTGTAATAAGAGGATTTGCATGACCATCAGTCGGACACCAAGACGCTCCTATTACTTCATCGCTCATGTAAGGATTAATTTTCTTTACCTCTGCGGCATCAATCATCTTTACATCGACTCCGCACTTTACAGCTCCATCCGCAAGCTTCTGCAAAATCTTAAGATGTTCTTCTGTCTTACCTAGTCGCAAATTTCCGCCCTGAGTATATTCTGTATCAACCCCCAGTTCTTCACTCAAAAAAGGCCAGATATTTTTTACGCCCCACACCATCAGAGGCAGTTCCTTAGGATTACGTCCTGACTGTCTTACACCGCCACCATTTCTGGAAGAACCGCCATTGCCAATATAGTCAGATGCCTCAAGAAGTGTTACTCGCTTACCTTTTTTTGCAAGATAATATGCAGTTGCATTACCAACAATGCCTGCACCTATTACAATTACATCAGCTTTAGTCTGCATATTACAATTCCTCCCTTGCAAGAATACTCATTTCAGTAGGACGGATAGGACCTCTGCTTGTAGCAGGGGTAATCACCGCAGGACTGGCTTTCTGTTCCACAGCTACAATTCCTTTTACAAGTTTTGAACAAGTCTGTCCCTGACAAAGTCCCATGCCACACCTTAAATATCTACGGATTTCCTGCATAGTCCACATGCCTTCATGAACAGCCCTGCGAATTTCGCCTTTAGTAATTTCTTCACACCTGCATATTATCATGTCATCATCCGGTCCAGGAACAAAAGGTCCTATATCCCGTGATCTATCATTCATCATTGTTTCACCCCTTATCCACGTTTCCAAAATCTTGCAGTATCTGCAAAATCGTTTGGAACTTTCATTGTAAGTAAATGTGTCTTGTCAAATGCAGGAGAACTTTTTACCTGCAAGACTTCTGCATCACACAACACCTGTCCGCTTCGGCTTAAAGCCTTTCCCTTTTCGCCCCTTTCTGGCAGAGGCAAAAATTCATAAGGAAGAGTTATGCTTGTAAAGCCTGGTTCAAAATCCTCTTCCACAAGAAAGATTGCCTGACCGGAACAGTTTGCAACACACATTCCGCACCCCATGCATTTAGACTCTTTATCTACACACGGAAGAGCCGTAATGCACGAGCCTATTTTTATGCAGTGCTTTTTGCACGCATCCTGACACGGATTACAAGGAATGTTCTGTGTACATTCAATGACTGGGTGCAAGCCCTTCTGTTTTGTAAATCCAGGAAAGCGTGCAATTTCATCATCAGCAATAAAGCCCTTGGTCAAAAGATTTTCAGAAACAGAAATGCCTTCATCAGTCTTTTCAATAAGCTTTCCCTTATTGCCGGGTGCGAACATTCCCTGTCTCAAACTGTTTAAATCCGCAGCATAAACAGATTCCGTCTCTGCCATTACAGTCTCTTCTGTAAAACCAAGCCTGTATGCAGCACGAAGACCTGCCATGCGTCCTTTTATCATTGCAGAACTAGCTTCTTCAATTCCACTTACATCGCCTGCCGCAAACAAACATAGAACAGAAGTTTCACCGTATTCATCAACAATAGGCACCTGACCACCACGGCGTGGATTATCTTCCATCTTACAGCCTGACATCTTCAAAAGCTGACTCATAGGAGAGAGTCCCACTGCTACACACACGGTGTCCACATCAAAATGGATTTCTGTTCCAGGAATAATCTTAAAGTGCTCATCAACCTTGCCGATTATTACACCTTCAACTTTTTCAGAACCTTCAACCTTCTTGATTGTGTATCCCATATAGAACGGTACACCAGTACGAGCAACTTTTGCGGCATGAACACCATAACCTCCAATTCTTGGAGCAGCATCAACAAGAGCAACGACTTCACATCCTGCCTGCAAAAGCTGAAAACTTACAACAAGTCCTACGTTTCCAGAACCAAGCATAAGAATCTTTTTGCCGGGTCGCACACCATGAAGATTCATTAAAGTCTGTGCGGCACCAGCTCCAATTACACCTGGCAATGTCCAGCCTTCAAACGGCACCATATTTTCTGCAGCACCTGTAGCAATGATTACAGAATCTGCCTTGTAATGATGAATCAAGCCATCATGATTTACAGTAACTTCTTTATTTTCAAAAATGCCAGTAACTGTGGCATCAAGCTTTACAATAACACCAGCATCAGAAGCTTCCTTTAACAGTTCTGTTCCAATATTAAAGCCTCTTATCTTTGCCTTGTGCTCTTTAGAACCAAAGAATTTATGAATCTGCTTAAAAAGCTGTCCTCCAGGTTTGTGGTTCTCATCAAAGACAATGACAGACATTCCTCGCCTTGCAGATTCTATTGCAGCACTAAGTCCTGCAGGTCCAGCACCTACTACTATCAGATTGTATCTTTCCATATTCCGCTCCTACCATGTTTTTTCAGCACTGCAACCGTACTGTGTCTGAACTTTCATGCCAGCTTTCAATGGGGTTATGCATGTTCGCGTATTAGGTACTGAATCAACAACCATTACACAATCAGTACATCTGCCTATTGCACAGAAAATTCCCCTCGGCTTGTGAAGACGTGAAGTTTCACGATGTTTTAAAATTCCAGCAGCCTTTAAAGCAGCTGCTACAGGTTCTCCTTCATAACCCTGCAATTCCTTACCATCAAAAGTAAACGTAACCAACGCTCCTTTTTCAGGAGCACCCAAAATGGGATGTTCTATAATTCTTTCTGATTCCACGCTGTCACTCCTTACGATTAATTTACCTTACGCCTATCATAATAAAGGCAGAAGTGTTTTTTTGATTGTAAAAACAGGAACTGAAATTTAGATAGAATTTTCAACATTAGTTCAGATTTCCCTCATTGCGAAAACCTCAAAACAGTCAGATTCTATTATCAGAAAGAAAATTTCAGGAGGAATTTTATGAAAAAAACATTACGAACAATACTGTCTGCAGGATGTGCATTGGTTGCAGCTTCTATAGCAACAAGTTTTATATCTTGTGGAAAAGATAAAGCAGAAGCAGCTTTTGATCCATCTCAACCTGTAGAACTTACAATCTGGACACACGAAGACCAGAACCGCACGGAATTAGAGCAGAGACTTATAAAAGAGTTTCAAGACGCAAATCCGAATGTTACAGTAAATTATGTCACATATCCATCTGGAAAAATCAAGGACATTCTTGTTGCGGGATTCGCAGCAAACCAGGGACCAGACATTTTTAACATTGAAATAAATGATGAATATCCTTTTGTAATAAACGGACGTGTTGCACCTGTGGATGTAGTTGCAGCAGGCTACAAAAATCAGAAGGAACTGGTAGCCTCTTACATGGACAAAATGCTTGATCCTGTAACTCTGGACGGAAAGATTTACGGACTTCCGCTGGAACTTACAAACTGGTGCGTATACCTTAACAAAAATATTTTTAAGGATGCAGGACTTGATCCTGAAAAGGATGCTCCAAAGACTTGGGAAGACATTGTTGAAGTTTCAAAAAAAATTTCCATTCATGACGGAGAAATCATTACAAGACGAGGATTTGACTTCCGCTACCCATATTACCTTATAAGCTGGGTGCCAATGGTAGAACAGCTTGGAGGAAAGCTAGTAAGTGATGACGGTAAAAAGGCAATCGTAAATGATGATGCATGGCTTACCGCATTGCGCTATATGAAGGATTTCGGACCTTCTGGAGATAATCTTGGCTCTCCAACATACACAGCAGCAAGAAAGATTTTTGACAACAACCAGAATGAAATTGCCATGTCTCTGAGCGGATTGTATCAGGAACAGAGAATGGCTTCATCAAATCCTTCATTCTTTAAAAGCGACGACTGGATGGTCATTCCATATCCACAGTGGAAGAATGCAAAACAGACTGTGCCATGCCACTACTACGGACACTATTACATGGTCAATGCACAAAAATCTGCAGCACAGCGCACAGCTGCATGGAAGCTACTTGGCTTCATGCTCAGCCACAGCGAAGAATATCTTAAAAAGGTTGCAATCGTTCAGCCTACGAAAGCTCTGTTTGAGTCCGACACATTCAAGGAAATGCCATATTCAGACGTATTCAAAAAAGACCTTGAAAGTGGAAGTGTCGTATATTATGCAGAAAACTCTCCTAAAATAGATTCCCTGCTTAAAAACGCTGTAGAATCAGTTATGCTCTCAGGCACCTCCCCTGAAGCAGCCCTTGCTGATCTCAGAAAGAATGTTCAGGCTGTTTTAGACGAAGAGTAATAATCCAAAGCTGCCGCAAGGCAGTAAGGCTGTGCAAAGGAGTACACCACCATCCTTTGCACAGCCTTTTACAATAAAAATCAGGAGGAATATATGACAAAGCATAAAAAAACATCTTTTGAACAAAAAAAAGCAAGATGGGGATGGTACTTTACAATGCCGGGACTCATCTTTTTTGCCCTGTTTTCATTTTACCCTATTATAAATGCCATCATTACAAGCCTTTACAATAAAAAACTGCTTTCTCTCAAAAAGCCAGCATTCGTTGGACTTGCAAACTACATAAAGATATTGTCAAGCCCAGACTTTTGGAATTCAATGAAGGCAACGGCAATATTCACAGTCGGGTGCTTCGTACCGCTTGTAATCGTGTGCCTTCTGCTTGCAGTTCTCATATCTACACGCAGCCGTGCAAAAAGAACAATGCAGATGATTTTATATTCACCAGCAGTCCTTTCATCTGTAGTAATTGCACTTATCTGGATGATACTCCTTGATCCGCGCGGCATCATGAATCAATTTATGAATATGATTCATGGAACAACAGGAATTGACTACAAGTGGCTTGCAGATTCTAAAATGGTACGTTTTTCTACCATACTGGTATATTTCTGGAAATATGTGGGATATTTCACAATACTGTACATTACAGGCATAGGCAAAATTCCTACAACTGTATATGAAGCTGCAACAATTGACGGTGCAAGTCGTTTTCAACAGTTTTGGACAATTACAATTCCTTTGCTCAAACCTACAATTGTAATGGTATCAATCATGGCCATGATACAGTGCATCAAGACATTCAGTACTCAATATATGTTCACTCAAAGTGGTGCGCCTCTCGCACCTATAAACGTCATCACGCTGAACATTTACAATACGGCAATGAGAGACCTTGCAATAAGCAGAGCAAGTGTCATGAGTATAATTCTTTTCCTCATCATGCTCGCACTTACATGCATTCAGTTCCGCTTTTCAAAAAGCGATGATGTTTCATATTAAAGGAGATTACCATGAAAAAAGATGTAAGAGCAAAAAATGCAGACATTGTAATATGGGTTTTTCTTATCCTCTTCTGCGCAATCACCGTCATTCCGCTTCTGTTCATGCTTACAGCAAGCTTTATGAGAGCTATCGACATTATGAAGATGCCGTACAGATGGATTCCAAAACCATTTCATTTCCAGAATTATTTTAATGCCATTGCAGGAAATGATCGTTCATTCATCTATCTGCGTAATATTTTCAACAGCCTTCTGGTTGCAGTTGCAGTCACCTGCACAACAATAATTCTGGCATCGCTTGTAGGATTCGGACTTGCAAAATACAAGTTCAAGGGACGCAACATTGTATTCCTTGCAATCATGGCTACAATGATGATTCCTTTTGAAACAATCATGGTTCCTCTGTATATGGTTGTAATGAACCTTCACATGCAGAACACATACGCAGGACTCATAGTTCCGTTTATGGTAAATGCATTTGCAGTTTTCCAGATGAGGCAATACATCATAACTTTTCCAGAGGACATGCTTGATGCCGCGCGTATTGACGGAGCTTCGGAACCACAGATTTTTCTTAAGACAGTACTTCCAAACTGCACACCAGCAATTGCAACACTTGCAGTCCTTACATTCCGCCAGCAGTGGGACAACCTTCTGTGGCCGCTTCTTGTAGCTCAAAGCGAAAAAATGAAGACAATTCCTGCATATATTGTTAAGTTCGCCGCGGAAAAATATGCCGATGAAGGAATTATGATGGCTGTTGCAGTTATTGCAAGCATTCCAATCTTCATACTGTTCTTCAGCCTTTCAAAATACTTCGTAGGCGGTTCTTCCGTTTACTCAGCAGGAAAAGAATGAAAAAGAAATCTGGTACTGTACCAAACATTACATGTTTGTTTTTGGTGCTTGCTTGTGCAAGCTTTGTTTCATGCCATGCATATAGAAAGAGACAGGTTCAGCCTTACCAGAACTTGCCACAGCAAACGGCAGTACCAGATTTAGTCATTTATTCTCCGCACCCTGTTGAAAAGGTAGAATTCATTGTCATAGAGTTCCGACAGCGGACAGGAATGTATGTACAGATGGTTCACGGAGGAACAGGAGAACTTCTTTCGTGCCTGCAAAAAGAAGAAATGGCAGACAAACCTTCTGCCGATGTTTTTTGGGGTGGCGGAGTTGAATCGCTGGAAGCTGCAAAGCAGTTTTTTATGCCATATATTCCTACAACCGTAAAAAACATAGACAGTTCATACATTGATGATGAAAACTTATGGACAGGTTTTTCTGTAATGACAATGGTAATAGTTTACAACGAAGCACTAGTTCCACAACAGAAAAAGCCTGAACGATGGGCAGATCTTAAGGATGCTTTTTTTTCAAGCAGGATAATAATTCCTGACCCTGAAAAATCAGGTTCAGCATACACAATGTTAAACGCAATTCTTCTTACATCAGAGGAAGAAAACTGGACACTCTTGCGTGCAATAAAAAAACAAGCTTTTCCTGCAGGAATAGCCTCATCATCAACATCTGTACATCAGTCTGTTGCATGTGGAGAATTTTTTGCAGGACTCACGTCTGAAGATGCAGCACTGTCGTTCGTAAATTCAGGAGATACACTTTCTATTGTCTACCCCAAAGACGGAACTGTCGCCGTACCTGATGGTGTAGCTTTAGTAAAGAATGCAAGGAATGCAGAAGCGGCAAAAGTGTTTATTGATTTTGTACTCAGTAAAACTGTGCAGGAGCTGATTGCACGCAAATGGTACAGAAGAAGCGTCCGCACAGACATACAACTGCCTGAAGGAGCAAGACCTTTGAACGAGCTAGAAATTCTGCCATACAACATTTATGAAGCAGCAAGGCAAAAGGAAAAACTTTTACAGCTTTGGCGAGCTTTATAGTTTCTGACTGTCGCGAAATTCTTTTGGTGTAACACCTGTAAGCTTTCGGAATATCTGACTAAAATATCTTGCATCTGTATAACCTACAAGGTCTGCAACTTCATATATTTTTGCAGCAGGGGAACGCAAAAGTTCTGTCGCCCTCTTTATACGGTAATATGTAAGGTAATCAACAAAAGTGTATCCTGTTTCCTGCTTGAAAATACGGCTCAAATAGCTTGCAGAGATTGACATTTTTTCTGCAGCAGTTTCTATCGTAATGCCACCAATATAAGATGACGTAATCAATTCAATAGCCTGTTCCACATAGCGTGAGTTAGAAGTCTTTCGCTCCCCAAGCTTATATTCCTTAAAGAGCATCAACATGCTTTCATTTGAGTCTGACAACTTTTTTCTGAGAGTATCATCGTTTTTATGGGCTTCAATACGCTGCCGAGCCCTTCGGATGGCATTTGCAAGCTCTTCATCGTCAACAGGCTTTACCAAATATTCCTGCACACCTGATCGCATAGCTTGCCGGGCATACTCAAAATCGCTATAGCCAGAAAGTATTATGCACTCGCAATAATATCCGTCTTCTGAAACAGCACTCATTTCTGCAACAATTTCTATTAAATCCAAACCGCTCATTCCCGGCATTCTGATATCTGTAATGATAAGTTCAGGCATTTGCTCCTTGATTAGCTGCAATGCCTTGCTACTGTCTTCTGCCCCTCCAATACACACACAGCCCAATTCTTCCCACGGAGTTGTAAGGACTAAATCCCGCCGGACAATAGGCTCATCTTCAACAACCAGAACTCTTATCATGCCTCAAATCCTCCGGTATGCGTATTGATACAGTAGTCCCCTTGTCTTTCTGAGACTGAATGGAAAGCCCGTAAGACTCCCCGTACAAAAGCCTGAGACGGGAGTGTGTATTTACAAGTGCAATGCCGTTACTGCCGAGTCGCTTTGACCGTGTAACATTACGCAAGTTTTCCTGAATTTCTTGCAATGTCTTTTCATCCATGCCGATTCCGTCATCATGCACTTCTATAATTATGTCACGAGAGCCGTCTTCACAGTCCTCAAAATAACCTCGAATATACAAAGTTCCGCTTTCACCTTTTTCTTCAAGTCCATGAACAAGGGCATTTTCAACCACAGGCTGAATGACAAGCCTTGGAATAGGATACGGTAAAAGCTTTTGATCTATTTCTTCTACAAAAAGGAATTTATTTTCCCATCGCATTGATTCAATGTCAAAGTAATTGCGGACAATTTCAAGGGCATGTTCTATAGAACAAAAATCATCTTCCGGTGCAAAACTGTCACGTAAAAGCTTACCAAGGTTAGTAACCATCTTGGAAATCTTTGTTGCACCTGCAAACTTTGCCATAGACTTTATTGAATTAAGTGTGTTGTAAAGAAAATGAGGACTTATCTGAGCCTGCAACGACTTTACTTCTGCCACTCGCAAAAGCCTTTGCTGTTCAACGCGATCATCTGTCAGTTGCGAAATGTGCGAAACCATCTTGTTAAACCTGCGTATAAGAAACGTCATGTCCCTGTCTGCAAAAGGATAGGTTGGCTCTGGACACTGAACGTCAAGCTCCCCGGCCTCGGCATGTTGCATGGCATCTGCCAAACTTCGAACAGGTTGTGCAACCGAACGGGAAACAACAGCAGCAATCAAAATAGCAAATAAAGCCGTTAGCAAGGCAGTCTTTACAGTCAAATGACGCAAACCTCGGACAAACCATAATTTTTCATCATCAGGGAGAATACCGCAGACATAAACCGATGATTCTGAAAAAGGCACAGAGACTGTACTGCATACAGACTGTAACTGGGATTTTGCCACAAGAATCTGAATGTCCTGCATAAAAGAACCTTCTGCCTCTACAGAATAACTACTATAAGCAATGCATCCGCTACTGTCGTATATGTAAAACTGACTAAAAATGTTAATGCCGGACAGATTTGAAAGCTTTGCGGCAAAACCAGACCTTAGAATGTCAACAATTACACAACCTTCTCTTCTACCATCAAAGTTACAGACAGGTACACAGACTGCCGCAATGCAGTTTCCCGTAAGATGGTGTGGCTGAACAAACAGAGTACCGTCAATTTCTTTTCTGATACGGTGGAATATGCCCCAGTCTGAATAAGATGCAAGAGTGTATTCCTGAGGCACAATGCCTCGCGAAATTGTACGTTCGCTTTTATAAGATACAAGATATATCTGATAATCACTGTCTTTACCACGCAGGGCTATGTCCTGAAATAAGTTTGAAATGAGGGCATTATTTTCCTCCACACTCCCCCGATCAGAACACCAATCCATTACAGAAGAAGATAAAGCAAGTTCTCTGGCCAAAGAAAATGCTCCGCTTACAGTTTCCGCAGCTGTTTTTGACACAGAATCAATTACATCTTCAGCCTGTCGCATGGAATTTCTTTGAAGTGCCCACTGGCTTATTTCCATAAATACAAACGAAAGCAGGAATAAGGGCACAATACTACTCACAATAAAAAGAAGGAGCAAACGCTTGGAAAAAGAAAGGCTTGTCAGGAGTTTTAGCATTGGTTATTTAAATTTTACACAGCAAAATCTGTATGTCAAGAAAAATTTGGCATAAAAAAAGGCTAGGTAAAACCTAGCCTAAAAGCGCCCCCTGCAAGGATTGAACTTGCGACAGACGGATTAACAGTCCGTTGCTCTACCAACTGAGCTAAGGGAGCATTCGCTTTAACGTGATTAGTATCATATACAAAACAAACATTATTGTCAAGCACTTGCACAATAAAATATTTATTTTTTTTTCGCTCTGCCCTATACTTGAACCACTATCCCTTCTATAATATAATCCTTGCACGAGGAAATCATGAAACTAAACCTTGAACAATTTATTGTAAAGAACTTTTGGAAAAAACTTATTGTCGTGGCATTCGCCATATTTCTTATGGGATTCACCTTATCTTTTTTAATAGAAGCCTCTTGGGGAACAGATCCTTACACATTTATGAACGTCAACATTGCAAACAAGATAGGATGGACCTTGGGCAACTGGCAGGTTCTGCTGAACATTGTAATGCTTGTATTTACCATAGCATTTAATCCTCGCCTTATAGGTGCCGGAACACTGTTAAACATGGTTTTTATAGGATACACGGCAGATTTCAGCTGCTGGCTATGGAAAATCACAGGTTTTCATGCACTCATTACAAATCCTGAATACCTTGCATTAAGAATTGTAGTTTTTATCGCTGCCCTTGCTTTCTTTGTAATTACAGCAGCAGTCTACATGAACTGCGACATGGGACTTTCACCATACGATGCGGCAATAAAGATAATCAGTCAGAAAATCTCAACGATACCGTACTTTATTCTAAGAATTGCTTACGACCTTGCAGGCGTAATAATCGGACTTGTAGCTGGACTTACAGCAATAAACGGAGTACAAAGTTCCATGCTAGGCTCCACAATAATGGCTTTTGCCATGGGACCTGCCATAACGCAAGTCGGCAAATTCATGAAAGAACATATTTCCATATTTAAGGAGTAATTATGGGCACTACATCTGGAATAGTTATTATGGCAGTAATGGCTCTGCTTTTTGTACTTATTACAAAATGGAAACGCAAGATGATTAAAGAGACTCTTGAGCAGTTCAAGGAAAAGGCAAACTCATACACACTTGTCATTCAAGGCTGTGACTGGGGACCTGCAATAAGCAAAATAATACTCAACACCGATGCAATAGATGATTTTACTAACGAAGATTTAAAGCCAGAGCTTTTTACAGTAACAGCGGAAGGAAAAAAAAGGACAGTAACGGACTGCTACTTGTGTGACATAGACGGAAACAGAAAAGAAGAATTGCCTAGTGGTACAGTCCTTGACCATCTAGCATTAGAGCTAAAAATACATCCGCTTGCAAAAGAAGAAAATCCGTTTAACTGGAATGAAGAAAATGAAAAAAATGAATGGAAAATGAGTTTTCCTCACTCAATTTCACATGCAAAACTTTCAAACCCCATAACGACATTCAATGACATGTTTTGTCCGCAGACAACAGTTTTTAGCGAAGTAAAAACATTTAACCGACTGACAGCATGTGCATATACACCATCATCCTATGATGACGGCAAAAAGCATCCGCTCATTATATGGCTTCACGGTGCAGGAGAAGGTGGGCACGACACAGAAATCGTACTCTTGGGAAACAAGGTTACAGCACTTGCAGAAAATCCAATCCAGTCATATTTTCCAGAAGGGGCTTACGTTCTGTGCGTTCAGACACCTACAGTCTGGATGGATCACGAAACGCCATACGACATAGAAAGCGACAGCGTTACAGACAAATCTTCCCAGTATACCGAAGAATGTATGCATGTAATAAAGGAATTTGTAAAGAAAAACAAAGCAATAGACACTTCCAGAATATACCTTGGGGGATGTTCAAATGGCGGCTACATGACAATCAACCTTCTTTTGCACTATCCCGATTTTTTTGCCGCAGCATATCCTATCTGCGAGGCATACAATGACAGATGGCTTACACAGAATGATATTGATGCCCTAAAAAAAGTGCCGCTTTGGTTTGTTGCGGCAGAAAATGACGATACTGTAAAACCTTCTGAGCATATCATTGCCACCACAAAAAAACTGCCGCAAGCAAAGGTTTCTCTGTTTAAGGATGTCCATGGCGAAGACGGAACAGAATATTTTGGCCACTGGTCATGGATATATGCACTTAATGATAAATGCTTTACAAAAAGTGCAGATGGAAAAGAACAGAGTCTGTGGAGCTGGCTTGCCGAACAGACTCTGTAGGAGGAGAACTTTTTTACATTCCTACAATGCCTTACTCTTCATCCTGTAAGGCATCGTATCCAGATTCTCCAGTACGGACTTTTACAACATTATCAACAGGATAGACGAATATCTTTCCGTCTCCTATATGTCCAGTGTAGAGAGCCTTCTTTGCAACTTCTACCACAGTCTCGACAGGAACCTTTGAAACAACTATCTCGACCTTTATCTTTGGCAAAAGGCTCATTGCAACTGGTGCTCCGCGGTAATACTCCGCAGCACCCTTCTGCATTCCGCAGCCCATAACATTCACAACTGTCATTCCTGTAACACCAATATCATTCATGGCAGTCTTAAGGGCATCAAATTTGCTCTGACGTGTAATGATAACAACTTTATGAGCCGGAACATCTTTTGAAGCAGGAGCTGTTTCAGGTATGGCTATGCCAGCCTCTTTTGCTTCTTCAACTTCTTCCTGAGTATAGCTGATTGAAAATCCTGCATAACTTGATGAAAGACCATGCTCAAGCTTATCAAGACCTATAATTTCTTCCTCTGCGCTTACGCGAAGTCCTATTGTACTTTTAAGGATAAGGAATGCTATTGTTATGGTTATTATAGTCCATATAATTGTAATGCCCATTCCTCCAAACTGCTTTCCAAGCTGTTCAAAACCACCACCATAGAATACACCTTCCTTAATTCCGGCAAGGGCAAATCCTGGAGCAGAATCAGTTGCAAAAAGACCTACGGCTACAGTACCCCAGATACCGTTCATCATGTGGACGGCAACAGCACCTACAGGATCATCTACATGAAGTTTATAATCCAACAGCCATACACCAAATATTACAAGAAGACCTGCCACAACACCAATTATGGCAGCTCCAGCACAGTCAGCAACATCACATGGTGCTGTAATGGCAACAAGACCTGCAAGGGATGCATTAAGACACATTGAAACATCTGGTTTACCATATTTAATCCATGTAAAGAGCATTGCTACAACAGTTGCAACAGCTGGAGCAACTGTTGTTGTCAGGAATATAGAACCGAGTGTAGGAACGTCTGTTGCCGCAGCACCGTTAAATCCGTACCAACCCAACCAAAGTATAAACACACCGAGTGCACCCATGGCAATGTTGTGTCCAGGGAATCCATGAACCTTTATGATTTTGCCGGAACTATCTTTCTCAAACTTGCCCAGACGTGGCCCAAGAATTTTAGCTCCAATAAGAGCACAAATGCCACCTACCATGTGAATGCAGCATGAACCTGCATAGTCATGGAATCCCCATGAAGCAAGGAATCCCCCACCCCATATCCAGTGAGCTTCTATAGGATAGATTATTCCAGATATTATTGCTGAGTAAATGCAGTATGTAGAAAACTTGGTTCTTTCTGCCATTGCTCCAGAAACAATTGTAGCTGTAGTAGCGCAGAACACAAGGTTAAAGACAAAGCCTGAAAAGTCAAACGTTGCATACTGGCTAAATACACTAAAGCCTGGTTTTCCAAAGAATGACCATATTCCACGGCTTACCTCACCAGTTGCAGGATCAGTATAAGAAAGCATGAGGGAAGCACCAATAAGAAACCACATTACAGTTCCAATGCAGAAATCCATAAGGTTCTTCATGATAATGTTACCAGTGTTTTTTGCACGAGTAAATCCTGCTTCTACCATGGCAAAACCAGCCTGCATCCAAAATACCAGTGCAGCTCCTGCCAAGAACCATACGCTCCAAATATCACCGCTTACCTGTGAGATTTGGGTTGAAATTTCACTTATATCCATATTTTTACCTCCGTAATATGGCAAAATAAAAAAGGCGTGCACGACATTGAGCCGTTATAAACAAACGGTTGAATGTCATGCACGCCTTTGTGCTAAAAAAACAGTTACTACAAAAAAACTACTGAGAGCTAAACTCTAAACAGCAAATCCTCGTAAGAAGGATATGGCTTATAGTCTTCACCAAGCAGTGGCTCAATCTGATCTGCTACGGCACGAGCTTCTGTCATTGCAGGAATAACAGAATCAACGTAAGCACGGGCGATTGTCATTGGGTCATCAGAAGCTTTTGCCGCAAGATGAGCCTTGCACAAAGCCTCTTCCTTCAGAGCAAGTTCATTTACCAGACCATCAAGTGTAGAAAGGAGATTTGTTTCTGCAGTTGCCTTTGCAGAAGGAACTACAGCTTTCAAGTCTGCAACAGTCTTGCTTACATCGCGGATATATTTATATGCAGCAGGCAAAATGTCTTTATTAATCATTTCAAGCATTGTCTGAACTTCAATGTTCAGAACCTGTGCATACTTTTCAAGCTTAATGTCATAATGGCTCTTCATCTCAACTTCTGTGTAAACACCAAGTTCAGTAAACAATTTGATGTTCTTTGCATCAAGATAGTGTGCCATTGCATCAGGCAGAGTCTTAAGGTTTAAAAGACCGCGCTTTTCGGCTTCCTTAACCCATGAAGCATCATATCCGTTACCGTTGAATACGATTCTCCAGTGTGCAGTAATTTCCCTCTTAATCAACGCCTGCAATGCAGAATTAAAGTCTTTTGCCTGTTCCAGTTCATCGGCAAACTGCTTAAGAGTATAAGCAACAATTGCATCAAGGGTTGTGTTAGGACCAGCAATTGAAAGGCTTGAACCACATGAACGGAATTCAAACTTATTACCTGTAAATGCAAATGGAGATGTACGGTTGCGGTCTGTAGAATCCTTTGGAATAGGTGGCAGAACGTCAACACCAATCGTCATCTTCTGGTTTGTAGCCCTGTTGTAAGGAGTACCATCCTTGATAGACTCAAGAACTGCATGAAGCTCGTCACCAAGATATACAGAAATAATAGCTGGAGGTGCCTCGTTTGCTCCAAGACGATGATCATTACCAGCGCTTGCAACAGAAATGCGCAGCAAATCCTGATTTTCGTCTACAGCCTTAATTATTGCAGTCAAGAACAGAATAAACTGAGCATTGCTGGCAGGTGTTTTTCCTGGTTCAAGAAGGTTCTCACCTTCATTTGTAGACATAGACCAGTTGTTATGCTTACCAGAACCGTTTACACCAGCAAAAGGCTTTTCATGAAGAAGGCATACAAGTCCATGGCGTTTTGCAACTTTCTTCATCACTTCCATTGTCAGCTGGTTCTGATCAGTAGAAAGGTTTGTTGTTGTAAAGATTGGAGCCATTTCGTGCTGGGCAGGGGCAACTTCGTTATGTTCTGTCTTTGAATAGATGCCATATTTCCACAAAGTTTCGTTCAAATCTTCCATGTACTCTACAATTCTTGGGTTAAGAGCTGCAAAGTACTGGTCATCCATTTCCTGACCTTTAGAAGGTTTTGCTCCAAAAAGAGTGCGACCTGTCATGAGAAGATCTTTGCGTTCATCAAAGAGCTTGCGGTCTACAATAAAGTATTCCTGCTCAGGACCAACTGTTGTAGCAACGTGGCGAATATCCTTGCCAAACAATTTAAGGATTCTCTTTGCCTGAACATTCAGAGCTTCCATTGAGCGAAGAAGAGGAGTCTTTTTATCGAGTGCTTCGCCAGTGTATGAACAGAATGCTGTCGGGATACACAGGGTATGCTCTTTTATAAAAGGGTATGCAGTCGGATCCCAGACTGTATAACCGCGAGCTTCGAATGTTGCGCGACGGCCTCCAGAAGGGAAAGAAGAAGCATCTGGCTCACCTTTTACAAGTTCCTTTCCGCTGAATGCCATTATTACGCTACCGTCATCCTGTGGAGTAATAAATGAGTCATGCTTTTCAGCTGTAATTCCTGTCAATGGCTGGAACCAGTGTGTATAGTGAGTTGCACCTTTTTCAATAGCCCACTCTTTCATTGCATGAGCAACTTGATTTGCAATGTCTATGTGGAGAGGTTCTCCATCATCAAGAGTCTTTTTGAGAGCCTTAAAAGTTTCCTTCGGCAACCTGTCTTTCATTACTTTCTGATTAAAAACCATACTGCCAAACAATTCAGGGACATTAACAGCCATACATATCCTCCATAAAAGTCGATACATAAAAAAAGGCGATGTGAACAGTTGCTTTAATCATTCCGAAATTTTCGGAACTACTAAAAAAACTATTCACATCGCCTTTGATGTTTTGTACTTTCACACTACAATATCATTCAAAAAAAGTCAATACCATAAAAAGAAATTTATTAAAAATCTGTTAAAACGTTCGAAAAACTTGACAAATATAAGGCAGATAGCTATACTTAGTACATGAATATAAAAGTTTTAACAATTACCCCCTCCCATCTACTCACATATTTTATCAATAATTCATATCTTGACTTCATAAGCATAATCTCTAGGCTATCTTTTTAGCATTACGCTATTACCATATTATTTTAGCATAAAAAAGGAGAAAATATCATTATGTTAAAGAACAAATATTTTATTCTGTTCATTTTACTATTTTTAGTAATGACAGACATCTGTTTTGCAGGAATTGCAGGAAGCAGGTTCAAAATCGCAGAAACCCCACAGGACTGCGAAGTTTTCTTTATGCTTACGCCCGATATGGAAGAAATTGAAAACAAAGAAAACGATGATGTCGCCGTAACAAAAAGTTTCAAGATCACCAAAAATGGTCTTGAAGGAGAATTAAGGTATTCGCTTTTTGCTGACACAGGCACAACTCGGGAAGATTTAAATCTTCAGTTTGCAATGTGGGTGTTCATGTGCTTAAATAACATTGCAGGCTATGAAGTTCCTGGCAATACCATATCATCCTTTGATGATAACGATGTAAAGAAAGAGTTTAACGGAGACTTTGGCTGCACGACATTCTTGCAGAATCCCAAATCTGGATATGCAGAAGGTTATAAATACATAATGGCCGAATTCTTTTATAAAGACGGACAAGGCATTGTAATGAGAGCTTACCTGTTCAATGACATTAATTTTGCAGGCATAACCAAGGACGGCATTGCAGAGGACAGTCCATTATTTTCAAACTACCATACATTTAAATTCGTAGGGGAAAATAAAGCGGCTAATCAAGAACTGTCAGAAGAAGACAGGAGCAGACTGCTTGCCTTGATTGATGAGTTTAGAAACGATAAAGACTGTGCAAAAGACTTTATTCCAAGCAAATATTCTGAAATACTAAATTTCGCATTGGAAAGTCCTGTTGTTCATATAGTAATAGATGAAAGCTGCTATCCTAAAGAAATAGCAGACTGTAACTATTCCGGAATATTATTGCTCGCATTTATTGCCGGTAACGTTGAACATCAGTTAAAGACAAATACATCAGAGAATGCCTCAGAAAAAGGACTTGACTTTCAATTGCTAAAATACAAACACATAAAAAAACATGACAAAAAACTAAAAATAAAAGTTCTTGAACAAAGGCTTAAGGCAAAAACACGTTAAAACGTGAAAAAATAAATAGGAGCAACTTTATGAAAGTTCGAGTAAACAAAAAAGAAAATTTTTATTTTGGCATCAAAGCTGTAGTAAGCCTTGTGATTTTATGCATCATAATGCTTTTAATTAAAGCCCTTTCTTCCGCAGACGAAAGAATTGTAGCTATGATTGCACCACTTTCGGTATATGTAATAATGATAGTACTGTATGTGTTCTTCTACAAAGTATTCATTGTCGGCTACCTTAAAGGAAACGGTGTAGAAATAACAGAAGAACAGTTTCCTGAGATATATCAGAGTTATGCAGGCATGGCAAAGGAACTTGGCATGAAAAAGATTCCACCTCTCTTCCTTATTCAGCAGGGAGGTGCACTGAATGCATTTGCAATAAGATTTTCCTGCAAAAACTATATTGCAATCTACTCGGACATATTCGACATGATAGAAACAGATGTTGAAGCTGTAAAGTTCATTCTTGGACATGAATTGGGTCACGTAAAAAGACACCACATGTCAAAAAGATTCTGGACAGCTTTCAGTTCTGTTGTTCCATTCTTAACAGCTGCTTACTCAAGAAGCTGTGAATACACCTGTGACAATATCGGACACGATTTATCAGACGGTGGTTCAGAGAAAGGTCTTCTTGTCCTTGCAGCTGGAAAAAGTCTGTACAAAAAAGTAAATGTAGACAAGTATATTGAAAGTGCAAAGAAAAGAAGAAGCTTCTCTGTTAAATTTATAGAAGCCTGTTCAAGCCATCCATTTTTGCCAAATAGAATTAAAAACATAAAGGAATGTTAAAAATGAAGAAAAGCATAAGTTTATTTTTAATAGTAATTGCAATAGCTGTCTTTTGTTCAGCAAAAAGATGGAATCCAAAATTAGTAGAAGAATTTCATGATGTATCTGGTACACCAGAAGACTCCGTTATATTTTACGGAGCTTTTAATTCAATGGATTCAAAAGCAACAATAAGCTTTACACAGACAAATTCCGACTTTGCACCAGATAAGCAGACGATGACAGGAGATTATTTCATTTCAAAACCTGTACGTCCAGGAAGCCGTTACATACTACAGCACCTTGAAGGTGTAGAAAATATGACATCGTATGTCGGTAATGGTGGTGCGCCAGGATTTAAAAGGCGTGTAACAAGCTATAGTTATAAAGAGCATTTTTCACAAAAAGACACACCTCTAACAATTGAAATTCCTAACAAGCCTGGCATTTATTATTTCGGTTATTACAGAGCTCGTGCGACGGCAGAATATAAAGACCTTGTAGAAATGACCCCTGTTCTCCTAGGTCCCAAAACACCAGCCGAATGGGAAGCTGATGTATTAAAAAATGCCATTACTTTGTATAAAGATACAGAATGGGAAATTAAACTTCAAGAAAGACTTAACACTCTTCTTGAAGAAAAAGAATAGATAAAAAACAAAGAAAAGGAGATTTATAATGAAAAAGCATTTTATAACACTTGCAGTAATGTGCATCACAGGAATAACAGCACATGCAATAAGCATTGGAATGGGGGGTGTCGGCGTAGACATTCCTGTTACAAAAATAGTAAAGGCTGCATATAATTCAAGACCTTACCTTACTGAACTTGATAAAGAAGTAAAAATTACAAGTGTCGGGAAAAGAGAATTTATTCTTGTAGGAAAAATTAATGCTGATACAACTCAAGTAAACAGAACATTCCTTGCAGAATCAGAAGGATTAGATGAAGAAGCTCAAAAACATCCTGACATGTATCAGGTTCAATGCATTTATCCAAAAGAAAAAGATCAGGAAAACTTTTACAGAAGTAATGTCAGCATTTTCTGCGAAGGTAATTATTTCTTCATTAAATATAAAATTCCAACTGACAAAATTGTAAGATTAAGAAAAGTCTTCTATACATTATTTTATTCAGAATACTTAAAATCAGAACTTCCAGTCAGAATTAAATTTTCTGTACCAGAAGATGCAAAAGCCATATATATAGGAGACTTGTCATATCTTATACAGGGAGACGATTTGGATGCAACACTAATCTCTACCACATATAATCTTGAAGAAGCACAGGCTGCTTTGGATAAAGTGACCGCACAACACATTGATTTAGTTCAGCTTCCACAAGAAGAAAAAGAAGAAGAAGCTTCTGAATAAGGCTAATAAACAAAAAAAGGCATTCGGATTTATCTTTCAGATTTTCCGAATGCCTTTTTTTATTGCATTATATCTATAATCAGGTTTTGCGACACAACTCCCTAAGGATTTGCAGCCAAAGCCTTCTCAGCAGCAGCCTTAAAATCAGGGCCAACCATTACCCACCATTGGCAAGGAGCATCAACCCAGTATTTTTTGAACACGCGTATAATCTGCTCTGCCGTAACATTCTTTACTTGTACATCAAGCTTTTTATTGTAGAACATATCACCGTAGCTCATCTGATTGTAAATAATATTTGCAGCTACACTTCCAGCAGTCTGTTCCTCAGAATACGTTGAAATGTAATATTTATTCTTATAGCTTTCCAAATGATCTTTTATGTCGGTAATTCTGTATACCGTATTCTTGTTTGAAGGCTCTACAAACTTTCCCATAGCCATATAGGAACGAGCTTCTTCCATGTATTTTACAAAATTAACAGGGTCAGAAAGGCTGTAAAGATATTCCATGCCTAAAGGTGCTCTAGAAATCGGAACAAACGAGGATGGGGTATAGCAGGCTCCATAATGCTCACGCACAAGATTGTAAAGGATATCACTATAAATGCTGGCAGCAAGAACAGCAGGAATATAATCATCGTCAGCAGCAACAGGCGATGCAAACACACGGGAAACATAACCAGTACCTCTTGCAGAATCCATGCTTAGAACATGGACATCATTCTCTATCTGCAAAGGAGGAATGTCCAAGTCTTTGGATTTGTTTTCTTCATTCCATTCAATATTGCCGATTGTCTTGTTCAAGGCAGAAACAAGCTTTTGTCCATCAAGACTGCCAACAGCAACAATAAACATGTCCGCAGCATTCATAATTTTTGAATGCAAATCCCTCATGTTCTCTATGGTAATATTCTGAAGAGATTCAGGCTTTACAGTAGCTTTTGTCTTGAACGGATGATTTTTATAAAGCTCCCTGTTAATTTCATACGACAGGAATGAAGACGGACTGTTAAGTGTACTCTGAACAGACTGTTCATAATCGGTCATCATGTTTTCATATACGCTCTGTTCAAATGACGGATGCAAAAAACCATCTGTAAACACCGGCAGCATGTCATACAGATAATCGTCTATAACACTAAGACACAAAGCTGTACCAGCTACTTTTGAATAAACACCAATACCGCTTTCGGTCTTGTACTGTAATAAATCACGAGAAGCTTTATTATACTTTTCAGAACTCAAAGCCATCATGTTGAATAGAGAAGATTCAAGCCCCGACGTCTCTTCTGCAAGATGAGAAATTCCACCCCTGACAACAATGTTTACAGAATCAACTTTGTATGACGGGTTATACTTTACATATACAGGAATGCCATTCTTAAGATTAAATGTCTTTACTTCAGGTTCTTCACTAATGTCATAGACAGTTTCATTTGTCTTTTCAAGAGGAATATATATTTCCTGCTTAAGCATATCAGGAATTTCAGACGCGACCTTTGCCGGATTTGAATTGAACTTTTCATTCTTCCACCAAAATGCATTTTCAGAATTTATAAGTTCGTAACCTGCCACAGAAAACTCTTCCTTAATGGATTCATACACATCTGGATTGACAAGCACAACTACCATCGGCTTTTTTTCTGCAAAATAAGAAGAAACAAACTGCTTTATGTTTGACTGCTTTACATGAGAAACCTTGTCATTGTACGAATAATAATAGTCTGGTGATGTAACATTCCACCAGAAACGTACCGTATTCAAAAGTCCAGTCGCCGTCTGAGATGAAACAATATCAGAATTTTTCATTTTAGACGTAATTGATTTGACTTTTGAACTTGAATACAAAGACTTAGTGGCAGCCATCTGCGGAAGAATTTTATCTTGTACAGTAGAAAGGAATGAATCTACACGCGCAGGCAGATCGGTCTGAGGAGAAAGCATCATGCTTCCAAATTCAAAAATACCACATGCACGTGATGTATGATAGCCACTCCATACATAGTCAACATCAGGAATCATAAGATTTTCTTCATTTACAAGAGTTGTCTTATAAAGTCCATCAGGTTCGCTGAGAAGACTACAAAGATAATCTGCAGAATATGTATCATCTATGTCAAAATCAGCATCTGGTCCACGAAAGCAAACTGCAACCTCGGCAATTTGCGGAGAAATGCGGTCATAAGGCATAACGGCGTAGCAAACGGAATCAAACGGATCTGTATCCTGCTGAGCACCATCAGAAGGTTTTTCATTACCATTATTGCTCCATGTACCAAAAATTTTCTTGACAAGCTCATAAACTTCATCGCTGTCTATGTCACCGCCAACAAACAGAGCTGCATTTTTGGGAATATAATACTTGGACTGCATGTCGCGAAGCTGTGCAACAGTTGCGTTACTTACAACTTCAGCAGAACCACTCGGATCCGTTCTATAAGGAGCTTCCGGGAACAACTTGTTTCTTAAATAGCTGCTATATATTTGAGTGGGAGAAGCTTCATTGCCCTGAATTTCTGCAAGAACAACTTTCTTTTCATTTTCAAGTTCATTCTCATCTATAAGGGGGCTTCGTATTGCAGCATTCCAGAATGAAAGGCCTTTCTCAAGCTGATCCTTAGGTATTGTAAAAAAATAATTCACACAGTCTATACCGGTGGAACCATTCTGAGAAGTAACACCCATGTCATTTTCGGCACGACTGAACGATGCTGCATCTCCATATAAAAGATTTCCCTTAAACATCATGTGCTCATAGAGATGAAACAGTCCGGCTGTTTCGGGGGTCTGAGACACAGCACCACAACGCACTGCAATTTCTATATATACCAATGGGACAGAATCATCCTTTGCAGTAAACAATGTAAGACCATTATCAAGAGTGTATTGCTTAAGATTTTGGGCAACAGAAGATTTTGAAGTTCTACACCCATTAAAAATAAAAACGGAAAGAAATGTCGCAACAGACAGTGCAACACAGTGCAATTTTTTTATATATAACGTACTCATAATATATTAGAACAAATATTGAACATAATCAGTTACATAAAATTAAAAATTTTTAAATACCCCCCCCCCACGCTTACTTTCAACATCACCAACTCCATTCAGTGACAAATCTTCGACAAGCATCTCGTCATAAAGCTTTTCAATTTTACTTTTTGCATTCTTAAAAGCATCAATAACAGCAGGATCAAATCTTTTACCAGAATACAAAACGATAGAATTAAAAACTTGTGCAAAATTCGACCTATGAGACTGCTTATACTCCCTAAAAGAAATACTATCAAAAACATCCGCGACAGCAACAATTCTTGCAGCAAGCGGAATTTCATATCCTTTAAGGCCTTTAGGATATCCTTCCCCATCCCACCACTCATGATGATACAGCGTTACTTCTTTTGAAAGAGAATAAAACAAATCATCAGGATTATTTAGAATAAGAGAATCAATTATTTCTGCACCCGATATTACATGTCTCTGAGATTCGGCATCGCTCAAATAAGATATGCCAGACTCATAAGAAGACGACGGAGAATTCTTTTTAGAAATTTTTATCTTTCCAATATCATGAAGAGGAGAAATCTTAGTTAATACTTCTACATAACGATCTGTAAGTGTGTTAGAGAATTTGCCTTCCAGCAAAAGCTGACGTGCAATGACATTCGTATAATTACTGATGCGTCTGATGTGTTCGCCGGTTTCTCTGTCTGCAGCAAAGAGAAGCTGCATAAGGCCTGAAACAATTTTACTTTGAATGCTTGAAATTTCATCCTCATAATAACGTAAAATCTGCTTCTGCTGCTCATTGCGGCGCTCAAGCTTTAATACGACATCAGTCTGAGCAGTAATGTCCTTCAATACAACAGAATAGCCATAAAATCGAAAATCCGACTTGATTGCAACACATGAGCCCTGATACTGCTTGTCATCAACTTCAAATATGTTATCTTTGGAATGAACAGCATTTGTAGCATTAAAAATAACCTGCATCAACAAATCATTTGCCTTTACAGGCTTTTTCATCAGCTTACGGACAGACAGATATTCAGGAAACATCTGTACTGCCGCCAGATTGGCATCATGAACCATAAATTTTTCATCAACAATAAAACAAGGTCCTGGAACTGCATTTTCAACAACAGAAAGAGCCTGATCAGGCAGATTAGAAAATTTTTCCTGTAAAATAAGAATCGTTATTGATGCAATGAAGCAGGACAACATATATGGCGGCAGAAAGAAAAACACTTTGTTTACATTTATGAAGCAAAGCGATAAAAGAGGTAGTATGCACATTATGAAATGGCGTATAAAAAAGAATCTTTCATTCTTACGGCATGTAATCATGCGGAATATAAAGATTGCAACGGTAAATACGACCATGCTTATAGCATATAAATAATACAATGTTAATGCAGAATTTAATATTTTATCAATAAAAATGTTTGAATCATACGACAGTATAAGGACAAAGACTGCAAACAATGTAAAGGATGCTATGACAGTAAATATTCTTCTGGAAATATGAACATTAAAGATTAGTGAATTTATCTCGATAAACAGGGGCATAAGGATTATTGCTATTGCATAAATAATCCTCAAACCGACTAGATAAGTCTGCTCCATGGTAACCAGATAATAACCACGACCAATAAATATTGTCAAAAACGAAACAGCCAGAGCATATTTCTGTTCCAAAGATGGTTTTCGCTTAATAATAAGCAAAATGCATAGAGTATTCAATATGAGAGGAATAGAAATAATAACTTTATATAAAGAAATCACTTAACGGCACCCTTTTATCTATTCTACTCCAAACATAAAGATAAGGCAATCATTTTGTGACTGCCTTTATCATTTTAAGATTGCCACTATCACTTTATGATCAATGCATCACATTCATCAAGCTCTTTCTGAACATCCGCACCATCCCAGATGTTTTTGCTGGCATTGCCCATTGCATCCCAGAAAGCTGTCATTTCAGGAATTGAAGGCATAGGGAATGCATAGTCAAGCTGCTTTAAAAAACCAGACATATACTTGCTGCTTACAGAAGTATTTATCGCAGGCATTGCACCAGTCAGATTAAACCTGAGTTGCTGCATTTCCGGTGTAAGCAAAAAGCGTGCAAAATCGGCAGCTTCTGAAGGATGCTTAGAATAGGAACTTACAAACATGGCACGTGTACCACTGAATGAAGCAGCAGGAGTAACCTCTCCGGGCAATGACGGCAAAGGAGCAACACCAAAGTTGATGCCTGCATCCTCAAACAAATTTACATTCCATAAACCGGTAATAAACATTGCAGCATTACCAGACTGAAAGGCAGCTTTGCAGTTAGCCGAAGATAAATCAGAAGCGGGCTCATCTACAATTGCACGCAGAGACTGAAAAAACTTCATTCCTTTTACGGCAGCCTCATTATTAAGATAAGATTTTGAAGTATCCGTACCGAAAGGTCCAAACAGGCGGTTACTGTTAGACGTCGTAAAAATAATAGTATAATAACCGCTGCCAACCTCCATTACAAAACCAGTCTTAGTTAGATTTCTCAAATTAAAAATTCTCACCCATTCCGCAAGTTCTTCCCATGTTTTAGGAACTTCTTTTTCAGGAATAAGCTCTTTATTGTAAAACAAGGCATAAGTTTCGGCACTGACAGGATATCCGTACATCTTGCCTTCATACTTTAGTGCCTGGGAACAAGCTCCAAGAACTTCTTTAGAAACCTCAGAAGGATTTACCGTTTCAAGAACAAGACCTCCGGTAACAAGTCCACCAAGTTTGTCATGAGGAGCTGCAAACAAATCAGGTCCAAGACCTGCCGGACCGTCTATAAGAATCTGATCAGAAGAATCTCCAACTTCAACATTAACAAACTCAATCTCTACATTAGGATGAATTTTAGTATACGCAAGTCCTGCACGCTTAATAAATTCATCCGGTCCATTGGCAGACTCCCATACTGTAAGACGAACCTTTTCTTTTCCCTTAGATGCAGAAGGATTTACAGAGTTTTTTCCGCATCCCAAAAATCCGAATATTACAGCACAAAATGCTGCAATTGCTGCTGCTTTTTTCATTACTTCCTCCAAAAATAACGTTTTTCATGTTACAGCAATTGACAAGCATTGACAATGCATAAACAAAAATGCTGGGCAAAAAAAAGTCCTGCACGTACTGAAAACTTCAGTCGTACAGGACAAGGAGTATAAAATGCGGTATTACTTATTTAGACTGTCCGTAATAAGCATTTGGACCATGCTTTCTCTGATAGTGCTTATCAATAATGTAAGAAGGAAGAGTTGTTGCTCCGCTTTGAATCATGACAGTGTTCAATGCCATGTGGCTCACTTCTTCAAGAACAGCAGCATTATAAACAGCCTTATCAGCAGTTGCACCCCATGCGAAAGGACCATGACCACCAACAAGGACCATGTTTACTTCATTTGGGTTTAAATGAAGATTGCGGAAATGGCTTACAATCAGGTTGCCTGTTTCCCTTTCATAATCGTTCTTTACGGCTTCTTCAGAAAGATATGGAGTGCAAGGAACTTCTGTCTGAATGTGGTCTGCGTGAGTTGTTCCAAACAGAGGTACAGGGCGTACAGCCTGTGCCCAGCTTACAGCATAGGTAGAATGAGTATGAATGATGCCGTTGATGTTAGCACCGTCATTTACTGCAAATTCTTTGTACAGCACAACATGTGTAGGAGTGTCACTGGAAGGTCGCAAATTTCCTTCAACAACTTTACCGTCAAGGTCTACAATAACCATGCTGTCAGCTGTCAGTTCTGGATATGGCACTCCACTAGGCTTAATTGCAAACACTCCTGCAGCCTTATCAAATGCAGAAACGTTTCCCCATGTATACAAGGCAAGATGCTGTGCAGGAATCTGCATGTTAGCTTCGTAAGCCTGTTCTTTTATTGTCTGATATTTAGACATTTCAATATCTCCATTTTTCCTTAGTCAAGATTTTCTACAGCAGCACGCTCAACGGCAAGTCCCTTCTTGTAGTTTGCAAAGAAGCCGTTAAAGCCGTCAATATCTGCCTTGTCAGGCTGTACAGTTGAAACCTTTGCGTTTGCAAAAGCATTCTTTTCAAGCCAGTCAGCAAGCTTTGCTCCATTGCCGTTTACAAGGAAAGAAGCAAGAAGTGCCATGCCCCATGGACCGCCTTCTCCAGCCGTGCTTAATGCAGATACAGGGGTATGCATTGCAGCAGCCATGATTGGAAGACCAACATTTTCTGTCTTAAAGAATCCGCCGTGACCTGTAAGGCGGTCAATCTTTACATGCTCGCTGTCAAAAAGAATGTCCATGCCAGTACGCAATGCACCAAGGGCAGTAAACAGCTGTGCGCGCATAAAGTTTTCAAGAGTAAAGTTTGCATTCTGTGTACGTACAAACAGAGGGCGGCCAGAAGCAAAGCCTGTCATGCTTTCGCCAGAAATGTAGTTATAAGGAATGAGCCCACCACAATCTTTGTCGCCTTTCATTGCACAGGCAAGAAGTTTATCGTACATTTCGCCCTTGCTGAATTTTGCACCAAGAAGTTCTGCAGCAGCACCGAACATCTTAATCCATTTGTCATATTCACCAGTACAGTTGTTTGCATGTGCCATTGCAGTGGGCTTTCCGTCTGGTGTTGCAACAATGTCAATCAAACCGTTGTATGCCTTGGACAAGGCTTTTTCAAGAACAACCATTGCAAATACAGAAGTTCCAGCAGAAACATTACCAGTCCTAGGTGCTACAGAATTTGTGGCAACCATTCCAGTTCCAGCATCACCTTCAGGAGGAGCAAGAGGAGTACCTGGTTCAAGAGTGCCTTCTGGATCAAGCCATTTGGCACCATCTGCAGTCATAGCACCAGCACTTGCCCCTGCAGGCAAGCATTTAGGCAATATATTGCTGAGCTTCCATGCAAAACCGCATGGAGCTACAAGATTTTCAAACTTAGAAACCATGTCTTTGTCGTAGTCGCCAGTTGTTGCGTCTACCGGGAACATGCCGGAAGCATCTCCAACACCAAGAACCTTTTCGCCTGTCAGCATCCAGTGTGCATAACCTGCAAGTGTTGTAAAGAAAGCAACATCCTTTACATGATTTTCTTTCTTAAGGATTGCCTGATACAAGTGGGCAATGCTCCAGCGTTCAGGAATAGGATAGTTAAACAAAGAAGAAAGTTTTTCAGAAGCTTCACCTGTAATTGTATTTCTCCAGGTACGGAAAGGAACAAGAAGATTACCGTTCTTATCAAAAGCAAGATAACCGTGCATCATTGCACTTACACCCATTGCACGAAGTTTTGTAAGTTTTACGCCATACTTAGCCTGCACGTCTTTTTTCATATCAACAAAAGCCGTTGATATTCCATTATGGATTTCATCAAGCGAATATGTCCAAATGCCGTCTATGAGGGAATTTTCCCAGTCAAAAGCACCGCTTGCTACAGGCTCATTCTCTGAATTAATAAGAACAGCCTTAATACGTGTAGAACCGAATTCAATACCAAGAATTGCCTTTCCAGAGGCAATTTCTTCTGCAATTTTTTCTGTAGTCATAACAAGATACTCCTAATTATCCTTAAATATATATTATTATTTGACTTTGAAAAAAATGCAAGTTTTTTTCTTATTTTTTTTGGTATTTATCCAGTAAAGTTGATACTTCAATACAACATTTAGACATTCCCGTATCTTAACTTTTCAAGATTAAAAGTAATTTTTTTTCTAAAAATTCGTACAAAAAAGAAGGATCTCGTGCATATCAATAGTATAGGAGTATTCAAAATGAATAAAACACAAAAACAAATCAAACCTTTACTAAACCCACGTATCGACAGAAACTTCAAGTCCATCTTCACACAGGACAGGGAAGAATCAAGAATTGCACTGAAATCTTTTCTTTCAGCAATGATTGGAGAGACTATCACCGAAGTTACTGTAAAAGAAAACGAGCCTGCAATACAGTTTGACGGAGAAAAGGGCATAAGCTTCGATATCAACTGTGTTCTTGGAGATGGCACAACTGCGCAGGTTGAGATGCAGGGCTTAGATAAAGACTGCGATTTCGGAAACCGTGCTGAGTACTATGCAGCACGGCTTGTAAGCTCAAATCGTCTGCGCGGAGAAGATTGGAAGGACATGCCGAAATCATATCAGATTACAGTGATGAATTTCATGTTTGACAAAAAGAATGAAGCACCAATACATCATTACACACTAACAGATACTAATGACGGTGCAAAACTTCCAGGCATAATCAACGTAATCTTCATGGAACTGCCCAAACTGCCACCTATTAATGACAAAACGGACATAGAAGCCTTGCCAACTGCAATAAAATGGGGTAAATTTTTACAAGAAGTAGATAATCCGAAAAAGAAAAGTATAATTGACCGCATTGCAAAATCTGAGGAGGGCATAATGAAAGCAGAAGTCATGCTAAATGCACTGAGCGATGAACGCTGGAACTGGATAATACAGGGCAAAATTGAAGGTCAGGAACGAGACATAAGAAGCGGACTTGCAAATGCTGAGGAACGAGGCATTAAAATTGGAGAAAAAAGAGGTCTAAAGAGAGGCATGAAAGCAAATGCAATTGCAAATGCCAAAAACCTGCTTGCGATGAAACTCGGTACTCATGAGCAGATTTCACAAGCCATTGGTTTGCCGATTGAAAAAATAGAAGAACTGGCAAAAGAAATAGAAGAATAAGCTTATAATTCCTATGTCTTGCCATAGGTAGTCGTTTTTGCTATATTTGTGCCGAACGTTTGTAAATTGTGGCGGCTTGCCTCCGATTTCTCATGAATGAAGGTCGCAATCCACTGCGTGTATTGCTTAGCGAGTTTTGCAAAGCAAAACTCGGAAACAATCGCTTGCGATTGTTCATAGACCTGCTTTCCTTCCTAATAAAATAGGATAAGAGCATAAAAAAACCGCCCCATAGTGTGACAGCTTTTGAAGGCGGTTTATATAACTAGCTAACGGAGGCAAGTCGCTCGTTTACGAGCGTTCTCCATTTCTTTTACTATACATTGACATTGCATTTTATGTCAACATTTTTTGTTGGCTTTTGCTTACATGAAAGCCGTCTGCACTTTATGATTACAGACGGCTCTTTTTATTAGTGCTCGTAAGCCTGCTGACAATACAAAATATTAATACAGAAAAAGCCTGAGCTTCTGCAAGTGAAGTGTACTTCACAAGATTGCAGAAACTCAGGCTTTTGTTATTAGTGTCCTAAAGCCAAATTTGTTTGGCTAGCATTAATACCTAAACACAGAACTCCAGTTTTAGCACTGCACAATACTTACTGGCGGATATAGTGGTAAAGTCCACCATTAACAAGCTTTGCTTTTGTAAGTGTGGCATCTGCATCTGATATAGTTCCGGTAGCATCAAGCCAGTGACCATCCCACGTTCCAGTTACGGTAAAATCTGTAATGCTAGAACATCCTTTAAAAGCACTGTTTCCTATTTCAGTTACAGAATCAGGAATGGTAATAGTACCTGTAATGCCTGAACAGTATTGGAATGCGTAACTGCCTATTTTACTAACGCCATCTGGTATAGTTATTCCCGTAATACCAGAACATCCTTGAAAAGCTCTGCTTCCTATTTCAGTTACAGAGTTTGGAATTGTAACTGCCCCCGTAATTCCAGAACAATTCTCACATGCGCTACTTTCAATTTTTGTTACAGTAGAAGGAATTACAATGCTTGTAATTCCACTAGATTCAAATACACTCTGTTTTAGTTCTGTTATGCCAGAAGGAATATTTATACCTGTAATTCCAGAACATTCTCTAAATGTGTAATCTCCTAAATCCGTTACGGTATCAGGAATTACAATGTTACCTATAATTCCAGAGCAGCCCATAAATGCTGCATAATTCAGTTTTTGAAGTCCAGAAGGTAGTACTATTCCTGTAAGGTACGTTGCAATTCCTGTTCCAGCATAAGAGCTGTCGTTTTTGAAAGCTCCAGAAGGTATCTCGGTTGCACCGCAATCTGACAGATCAAGGTTTATATATACCCCCTTGTAATTAGAATAAGAAGATTTTCCTATTGCCTTAGCAATGTTTGAAAGCTGACTATTTGTTGCAGAAGTAATCTTTACCGTGTATGCAGTTGCGGCGGTATTGTCTGGAACAAATTCTGCTGCAAGGAATTCTGCATACGTTCCTTCAAAGTTTGTATAAAGCTTCTTCCACTTTCCGAATACAACAGTATCTTTTGTTATAGTAGCGGTAGTAAAATTAAAGTCTGTAGGGTCAGCACTGCCTTCGGCAGTCTGCCATCCCAAGAAGTCAGTATAACCTTCCGAAGCCCTTGATGTAGTAGGGTCAGGGCTAGGCTTTGTAGCCTTTTTGCCGTAGATTACCGTCTGAGCCGTTCCTATCTGTGGAGGATTAGGATCCTCTGTCGTTGCCCTGTACTCAAGTATTGTAACAGTAGCCGTCCACTTTGCGTAGAGCGTCATCTCGCCACTTGTTCCAGCGGCTATGGACTCTACCTTATTTGAATATGTAGTTCCATCTGCACTCTTATTTTTATACCATCCTGCAAAAGTAAGTCCAGTGTGTGTAGGAGCAGGCATTTCCGATGCAGACCATCCTGTTGCAGGGTAATACTTGTATGCTCCGCTTGTAGATGTATAGTCGGTGCCAAGAGTAATGTCGCTTACCCATGTAATCTCAGTTGACTCCCACTTTACGTGCAGGCTGAACGGTTCGGTAACTTCCGCACTGAAATTGTACGCAGTAGAAGAAGCACTTGTTCCTTCGCCATCATCATAAGAAGACTTGAACCATCCAAGAGATGTGGCATGAGACTTTGCAGGAGTCGTAGTGAAAAGTGTATTCGACAAAGATGCTACGGTTGAACCGTAGAGGACTTCAAGCGGTGTGGCAGAACCACTATCGGAATTATGAGTATCTGCAACAAACTTAACATACCATTTTGCATAAAGAGTTACAGGTCCTGTAGTTCCTGCATCAATGGAAGTAACATTGTTTTCAGGAGTAAACGCTGTGTCCGTGTACCATCCGTCAAAACGATATCCTGTCAATGTAGGGCTAGGCAGAGAGGCAAGTCCATCATCGCTCGTGTAGCTTACGAAAGCAGGATAGTTTGTAGAGTTGACTGCATACGGTGTTGACACATAAGTAATATTATATGCAGGAAGCCATACCGCATAATATGTCGTGTCTGCACTTACAGGAGTAGTTGAAACCGTGTTGTCGGCAACTGTTGCGTTGCTTGTGGATGCCCAGCCCATGAACTTGTAACCTGACTTTGAAGGTTCTTCGGTACTTGCAGGGACTTCAGGAGCAGTATCCTTGTTTGGATAAACTTCCTTTTTAGTACTTCCAGCGTTTGTTCCGCCGTTATAGTCAAATGTAACCTTAACCTTTGGAGACCAAACGGCATAGTAAGTCTTGTCGGCAGTGGCAGGATCCAGACCTGCAAGTATGGTAGTGGCATCTGGACTTTCATTCCAGCCGTTCATAAATGTATATGCACTTCCGTCAGGTGCAGTACGTGTAGGAGCTGTGGTAGGGACTGTCGGAGATGTATTATAATCAGCATCCACTGTTGTACTTGTCGCAGTTCCAACCGTTCCACCATTGTAGTTAAATGTAATCTTATATGTCTTAATGCCAAACTTTGCGTGAAGGGTCGTATCTGCTGTTATAGGGGTATTGAAGTCAAAGCTTGAGGTTGCCGTTGGGCTTGTCCTCCATCCACTGAAGTTGTAGCCTTCTTTCGTAGGATCTGCAGGTTTTGAAACGGTGTAGCCGTCGGAAACGTCTTGTGTTGAAATTGTTGAGCCATCTTCGTTTAAGAACGTTACTGTCCAGTGGTCAAGTCTTGAAAGATGTAAGGTTGTCGTAGTTGTCTCACCTGCAACAATCGTTACGGAAGTCTCGCATTTTGCAGCTACAGCACCGATGGCTGTCTTTCCGTATGCCTTTACGCTGTAATTTCCAACAGGAAGGTTTGAAAACAGCATTGTTTCGCCTTTGCCTGCACTTTTTGTGCTGGTGAACGAGCCTGAGCTTACGGTTACTGTAAAGGAAACTATAGCTTCTTTTTCATAAAGGGTTTTTGATGTGTCTGGAAGCTTGATGGCAAGGGCTGTTCCTTCTGCTTCGGTGCCTTTAGGACTTCCAGCTCCGCCTGCACAGGAAATGAAGGTAGCGCTTAATAATAGAAAGAAAAGGAGTAACGCACTGAAAAGCGCCGCTTTCAGCGGTTTTACTGTTTTACAAAGTACCCCCCCCCATAACATTTTACGCAATTTTTGTCAATACCCATTAAGGACTTTTTGTAAAGATTTTTGACGGACATACAGCCTCCTATGATATTCAATTATATTTTAACACAGCAAACGTTTTTGTCTACTATTCCTAAGGACAATTCTTATATATTCTTGCGAATTTGCTTGAATTTTATACCCGAAATTCAAAATCTGTCAACAAAAGTGGGATAAACGTCGAATTTTAGGGATGAAAGGTGGAATTTCAGCAAAAAGCAAGCTTTTTTCGCGACATAATTTACAAAAACGTCAGCATTATTAGGCTATGAAAT